>WRNE01000018.1 GCA_009776725.1 Coriobacteriia bacterium | reverse complement strand
TTTTTTTTTCCCCCTTGATTTATGATTGACTCCCTCAACTAAGTGTTCAATTGTCGAGGAGAGTTATACAGGGGGCATATCATGGACAAAATCATCGAGGAACGGAAGAAGAGAAAGCTTACCCAGACCGCCTTGGCCGAAAAGCTGGGCTATCACCGGAACACGGTCGCAAACTGGGAGAGGGGCAGGAAGACGCCGTCACTGGAGGCGATGGAGGCCATGAGCGCCTTCTTCAACCTGCCGATCGAAAGCCTTTTGAACGACAAGAAGAGAGCGGGGTAGCGATGACTATGGGATGGGACAACCCCCTTTTGTCGCTGACAGAGTTGGCTGAGAAGGCAAAGGTGCAGTATGCATGGCTACAGGAGATACTTCGAAGCGACGACCCTTTTCCCACACACCAGCGGGCAAAGCAGATAAAGGTCTTATGGAGCGACTACCTCAAATGGTCGTACGAGCGTTATGGGGACAATGCACCCTTGCGCGGCACCGAGTACCTTTTGCCGAAGGTCTCCAAGAGGCGGCAGAAGCCAGAGAATGACTAAACGTCCAAACATAACAGCGCTTGGGGATGTACCGGCCATGGATGTGGGGCCTTGTCGTGGGCTTAGCTGTCGGTGTGCTTTTCAGCCCGCCCCTCGGCAGCATGCTACAAGCTTCGGTTTCTCCCTCCTTGCAGGCCCCACACCCATGGCCGGTCATAGAAAGCCGATAAAGAAGGGCGCCTGCATAGCCTCCTTGGGATGGAGGCGGCCATGAGCAGCCAGGCCACAAAGGCGACGTTCACGGTCTCGAGGGTCGTCTTCGAGATCGAGGTGCCTAGGCTCTCCGGCAAGGAGCGCGCCCGGGCCAAGGCCGGGGGAGGCTACTACACCCCCAGGCAGACGAGGAGCGCGGAACAGGCCGTGGCCGAGGGCTTCTTAGACGCCGTCTCGACGCTGACCACCGACCAGGTACCCCTACAGGCCCCTGTGGCCTTGGACGTCGCCTTTTGCCGGGAGCTCCCGAAGTCGGCCCCCAAGCGGCGGATAGGGGAGCCCGACATCTCCATGCCAGACATCGACAACCTGTTGAAGCTGGTGATGGACGCGTTGACCGGGCTTGCCTGGGAGGACGACAGGTACGTCTACAGCGCCAGGGCCGTCAGGCTGCCACGCACCACTTACGGGAGCGGCTGCCAGATACGGGTGGCGATCCAATATGGCTAGCAAGTTAAGAGCAGGACACGTCGACTGGAGGTACATCAAACGAAGACGAGGAAGCAGCAGGAAGGCGGAGTGCGCACTGGCAAGGTTCGGGCGGGCGGTGCTTGAGGCAATAGGGCTAAAGGCACCGGTAAAAGGACCTAGAAGGAGGGACTTGTAATGGACAACATGGACTTGACAAAACAGATAGTCGACACCGAGCACCTGGCAGCCGCCTTCGGCTCGCTGGCTGTCGTACTGGCCGAGGAGCTGCAAGGCACAGAAGGCCTCGACAAGGATGTCAAAGGGACGGTAGAGAAGATACTAAAGGACAAGGTTTACTTTGGAGCCCAGGTCGTCGACGCCATACTGCCTGTCTTAAACGGCTTGGCCGGGCGGCAGGCAAGGCGGCCCCAGGCCGATACCCTGGTAGGCCTCTTGGTAGGCGATCCGAGCATCCACAGGACGGACGCAGAGGCCATAGCTGCCTTCAAGCGCCAGATGGAGGCGAGGGGCGCCGTCTTCGGCCCAGGGTTCGAGCTCGCCACCAGGCGGTTTANCGACGGTGCCATAGCCGTCGGCCCCAAGGACAGGATAGAGGCCATAGACACTATGACCGAGGAGNCCGTTGCCAAGGGCAAGGCNGAGATAGAGTCCCTTTTAAGGATGCTCAAAGATGCAGACATAGGCTTCGAAGAGGAACTTGTCAGGGACTCTGACGACGACGGCGGCCTGGCCAACACCGGCTTTATAGCCACCTATGTCTACTGGAAGGCGCCTTCCGGCCAAAAGGTGGAGACCTATTTCGGGCTAGGCTCTAGGGGCAGCGACAAGGGGCTCTTGGAGTCCGTGATGCCAGGCCCTGACGGCTTGCAAGGCTCGCTGACCGCTGAGGAGGTCTTTACGGCCTGGACGGGGGACGGCAAGGGCAAGGCGGCTAAAAAGGCTGCTGCCCCCGTCAGCCATTTCGAAAGGGCCTGCGCGGGCATTGACGAAATGGCCTTGACCTTCGTGGCCGTCCTTATGACCATCTTTCGGCTTGTCGTCGACGAAGGCATACCTGTAGAGGGGCTCCTAAATGGCCTTATGGAGGACGCAGGCCCTGCACGCGAGGCCATAGCCCACCTTTTGGGCATGCCTTCGGTGTCTACGACGCTTGACGAGGAGCTCGAGGCTTTTTACATGACAGGCAAGGTAAAAGGGAAGTAAGCAGGAACAAAGCCGTCGCCAGATACCATGGGTAAGGGCGGGCGGCGGCTTTAGGCGCTTGCCTTTAAACGCAAGCTTTCGAAAGGATACCACAGATGGACAGACCAGTCACTATTGCCAGTTTCGAGATAGAGAACGTCAAACGCGTCAAGGCTGTAAGCCTTGTCCCCTCACCGACAGGCCTCACCGTCATCGGCGGCAGGAACGGCCAGGGCAAGACGTCCGTCCTAGACGCCATCGCCTGGGCGCTCGGAGGGAACAGGATGCGGCCGACAAGCCCTGCCCGAGTGGGCTCGGCCACCCCGCCCCACATCAAGGTCGGGCTCTCCAACGGCCTTGTCGTGGAGAGGAGCGGCAAGAACTCCGACCTGAAGGTGATCGACCCTGCCGGCAACAAGGCCGGGCAGGCCCTGCTGGACGGCCTCATCGAGGAGCTGGCACTGGACCTGCCGCGATTCATGCGCTCCACCCCCAAGGAGAAGGCACAGACGCTGTTAGAGGCGGTCGGCGTGGGCGAGGAGCTCTTCGAGCTGCAAAGGCAGGAAAGGGAGCTCTACGACGAGCGCACGGCCGTCGGGCGGATGCGGGACAGCAAGCAGGCGGCAGCCGACGAGATGCCCTACTACCCAGACGCCCCTGCCGGGCCGGTGTCGGCAAGCGAGCTTATCCAGCAGCAGCAGGAGATCCTGGCCAAGAACGGCGAGAACCAGCGGCTTAGGGACAACGTCGTGTCCCTGGAGGCCAGAAGGGCGGCGCTCGACGCCGAGATCGCTGCCGTCGAGGAGCGTCTGGCCTTGGTCTTGGCCGACCAGGAGAAGAAGCTTGGCGAGTCCATAAGGCTGAACAACGAGCTGATCACAGCCAGGATGACGGCAAGGGAGCTGCATGACGAGTCCACTGCCGAGATCGAGGCCAGCCTGGCTCTGATCGAGGACATAAACAACCAGGTCCGGACAAACAAGGCCAAGCTGCTTGCCCAAGGGGAGGCCGACGGCTACAAGGCGGACTACATGAGGCTTACCGGGGAGGTCGAGGCCGTAAGGGCCGCCCAGGCCGGGCTTCTGGAAGGCGCCGGCCTGCCCCTGCCGGGGCTTTCGGTCAAAGACGGCGAGCTTGCATACGAGGGCTTTGCCTGGGACGGCCTTTCAAGCACCGAGCAGCTGAAGGTGGCGACTTCGATAGTCGGCGCCTTGAAGCCCGATTGCGGCTTCGTCCTGATAGACAAGATGGAGCAGATGGACCGAGAGACGCTTGCCGAGTTCGGCCAGTGGGCGGCAGGCCAGGGCCTGCAAGTCATCGGCACGCGTGTCAGCACCGGCGACGAGTGCTCGATCATAATCACCGACGGCTATGGCGGGACTGCCGAGGCAGCCGTCGGCTTTGACCCAGGCAGCCAAGACAGAGACGAGGCTGGGATGGAGGTGTTCTTCTAAAATGGAGATGCAGATAACAAAAGGAAAGATCGAACGCGCCCAAAAGGTGCTGATATACGGGGTGGAAGGCGTCGGGAAGTCGACGCTTGCAAGCCAGTTCCCGTCACCCCTGTTCATCGACACAGAGGACGGCACGACGCACCTGGACGTGGCCAGGCTCCCACGGCCGGCGTCCTGGGAGATGTTGTTAGAAGAAGTCAAGTGGGTCAGGGACTCCCTGCCCCGGGACGTCGCCACCCTGGTCATAGACACTGCGGACTGGGCAGAGGAGCTGTGCCGGGAGGCCGTCTTGGCTTCGCATCTGTTGAAAGGGAAGCCGGCCAGCGGGATAGAGGACTACGGCTACGGGCACGGCTTCACCTATCTGGCCGAGGACTTCGGAAGGCTTATAAACCTGCTTTCCGACGTCTGCGAGAAGGGCCTGCACACAGTGGTGGTGGCCCATGCCCAGATAAGCCGGTTCGAGGAGCCGGACCAGTCCGGCTCGTACGACAGGTACGAGCTGAAGCTCTATAAGAAGGTGTCCGCCATGCTGAGAGAGTGGGCCGACATGGTGCTTTTCATAGGCTACAAGACCCAGGTGGTAAAGGACGCCGACGGCAAGGCCAGGGCATACGGCGGGACAGACCGCGTGATACATACCGGGCACACCTCCGCCTACGACGCCAAGAACCGCCACGGGCTGCCGTCCGAGCTGGAGCTGGGCTTTGGCTCGATCGCCGACGCAGTCCGTGGCGGCCAGGCTGCCTATACAGCCCCCGTCATGCCTGCCCCTGCCCTAGAGGCAGAAGGCGACGGGGGGCCAGAAGAGCCGCTCCCCTTCGGGCCTGCGCCCTACGAGGCAGGCCAGGGCCCGCTCCCTGCCAACGTCTGGCTGGAGTTCGACGAGCCCGACGTGCCCGAGCACCTAAGGCCGCTCTACCAGCTTTTCGAGGCCAGCGGGGTGACGGAGGAGGAGTTCTGCATGGCCTGCGAGCTGAAGGGCTACGCGGCCAAGGGCATGAGGCTTGCCGACTACGACCCGGACTTCATCTCCGGCAGGGCGGTGCCCTTGTGGGACCAGGTCCTAAAGGTCATCGAGGAAGACGTCCGCCCGGATGTAAGCCCCCGCCTTAGCGTCTACGACGACGCCGGGATCTAGGAAGGGGGCAAAGGATGGACGAGTACAACGTCACTTTGACCCAAGACCCCTCCGACCGGGAGGCCCTGCCCTCGGGGGTCTACGAGTTTACAGCCCGCTCCTTCGAGCGGACCAGGTCGTCTACCGGCAAGCCGATGGTCAAGCTCCTCTTGGACGTCTCCAACCCAAGCGGGCCCGACCAGGCCGTCTACTGCTACCTGGTCATCAGCCAGAGCACCGAGTGGAAGCTCTCGCAGTTCTTCTTGGCCATCGGGCTTAAAAGGCCGGGGGAGGCCGTCACGGTCAACTGGAACGACGTGCCTGGCAAAGGGGGGCTGTTGGAGCTGGAGCTCGAGCAGTCCGAACAGCACGGGGCGCAGAACAGCGTCAAGTCCTTTATCGTACCAGGCTCTCAGAAGCACACAGGCTACTACGCAGGCAGGGCCCTAAGGCCTAAGGAAGGCCCGGAGGTCTTCTAGATGGAGCTCCGGGACTACCAGGAGGCGGCTAGGCAGGCGGTTCATGACGAGTGGGCAGCCGGGAGGCGAAGGACACTGATGGTCCTGCCCACAGGCACTGGCAAGACAGTGGTCTTTGCCAAGGTCATCGAAGACGTCGTGCGCAAGGGCGGCAGGGCCTTGGTCTTGGCCCACAGAGGCGAGCTCCTAGACCAGGCGGCAGACAAGCTGCTGGCCGTGACAGGGCTCGGCGCCAACGTGGAGAAGGCCGGCCAGTCGGCCTTCGACGACTGGTACCGGGTCTGTGTGGGCTCGGTGCAGACGATGATGCGCGACAGGAGGCTTTCAGCCTTCCCTCCCGACTACTTCGACCTTATCGTCGTCGACGAGGCGCACCACACCCTGGCAGAGGGCTACCTTAAGGTACTAGGCCACTTCCCTGGGGCCAAGGTGCTAGGCGTCACGGCCACCGCCGACCGGGGCGACAGGCGCGACCTGGGCCAGTACTACGACTCGCTGGCCTACGAGTACTCCATGCTGGACGCGGTAAGGGACGGCTGGCTTTGCAAGATACAGGCCCAGACCATACCCTTAAAGATCGACTTAAGCGGCGTCTCTGTCTCCCAAGGCGACTTCAAGGCCTCCGACCTGGGGACGGCGCTCGACCCCTACCTGGAGGCCATCGCCGAGGAGATGGTGGCTGCCGGCTGCCTAGGGAGGAAGACGGTGGTCTTCCTGCCGCTGATAAAGACATCCCAGAAGTTCGCCGGGATGCTTGCCGCCCGTGGCTTTGCCTGCGCCGAGGTAAACGGCGAGAGCCGGGACAGGGCAGACGTCTTGCAGCGCTTCGCCTCGGGTAGCCTGAACGTCCTATGCAACTCGATGTTGCTCACCGAAGGCTGGGACTGCCCCGACGTGGACTGCATAGTCGTGCTCCGCCCTACCAAGGTAAGGAGCCTATATGCCCAGATGGTAGGCCGGGGGACGCGCGTGTCGCCGGGCAAGGAGGCCTTGCTGGTACTCGACTTCCTATGGCACTCCAAGCGCCATGAGCTCTGCCATCCGGCACACCTGGTCACCGACGACGCCGAAGCAGCCAGGCTGGCGACGACGGCCCTGGAGGCGGCAGGCATGCCCGTCGATGTGGAGGAGGCCGTAAGCACGGCCACAGACGACATGGTAAGGGCTGCCGAGGAGAGGCTGGCCTTGAGGCTTGACGAGATGCGCCAGCGCCAGAGGCAGCTGGTCGACCCCGTCCAATACGCCTACTCGATCCAGTCGTCGGACCTCTTGGGCTACGAGCCGGAGTTCCCCTGGCAGACGGCGCCGCCCTCCAAGGCCCAGCTTGCCGCCTTGGAGAAGGCGGGCATCTTCCCCGACGAGGTGCCGAACGCAGGCTACGCCTCGATGCTGATCGACAAGCTGGTCTCGCGCAAGGCGGCAGGGCTTGCAACGCCGAAGCAGATCCGCCTGCTTGAACGGAAGGGGTTCGTGCATGTGGGGGACTGGGGCTTCCAGGCAGCCAACAGGCTGATCGGCCGCATCAGCACCAACGGCTGGAGGGTGCCAGACGGCATCGACCCGGCCAGCTACGTGCCCAAGGCCATGGCACGGGAGTGATCGGAGACCGATATGAACGATACCGACAGGCGACCCTGGCGGACCGATTATTCTGAGCGGTCAGCCACATTACGGCCCGTGCAGGACTCGCACGGCAACGACTTGCCGACAGGCTACATACTTTATGAGCCGAAAGGCTACATGCTCGTAAGGCTGGACAGAGGCTGCGACTACAAGGCCTTCGTCAGCCGCAAATGCTCGATAAAGCCCGGTATAGGATGCGAGGCTACTGTGGAGAAGGGCAGGCTTAAGCGTCCGGAAGGGTGCCCGATACATGATCTGGAGGACGCCGATGGCGATCTATGACGGCGAGTCGAGGGAGACAGTGGCCCAGGCCATAGAAGAGACCAGAGCCGCGACCTTGTCGCTCTTTAAGGACAAAGGGCAGGACGTATGGGACGCAGGGCTGCTTTTAGGCCTCGGCGTGGCTCTGGCCCAGGTCGAGATGTACCAGGGCCTGATCGGCCTGTACGGCAGCCCGGAGGCGGTAGCAGAGGCGAACACGATGACAGGCGGGGAGGGCTTGGATGGACAGGCCTAGGACGGACTATATAGCGCTTTTGGACTACATCGACCCGGGGGGCCTGGACTATCAGGACTGGCTAAGCGTCGGGATGGCGCTGCACTACGAGGGCCTTGCTGCGTCCGACTGGGACATGTGGTCAAGACGGGACGCCAAGCGCTACCACGAGGGCGAGTGCTACGAGAAGTGGGCAGGCTTTGCCGGCTCGCCCTCCCCGGTCACCGGGGGCACCATCGTCCACCTGGCCCGCCAGGGCGGCCTTGCCGGTACGGCCTGGCAGGCAGGCCCCGACGAATGGTCCCCTGTACTGACCCGCGACCCTGGGCCGGACGGGCAGTACTTCCTGGCCGACCTCGGCTCCATGGGGGGCTTGAAGCCCCTTGCAGGCCCAGGGCAGGGCTACAGCCCGGTCAGCGACATGGTCCGCTACCTGGAGGCGCTCTTCTTGTCTGACGACGTGGTAAACATCGTCACACAGTCCTACGAGAAGGACGGGAGGCACCTGCCCTCCTCCAGGGGCCTGTACACCAAGACGGCCGCAGAGGTCATCGAGGGCCTCTTAGCCTGCGACGGGGACGTCGGCAGGGTGATAGGCGACTATGACGAGGCCGCCGGCGCCTGGGTGCGTATCAACCCCATGGACGGCCTGGGGGTGAAGAACGAGAACGTCTCCGACTACCGCTACTGCCTGATCGAGTCCGACACGTTGCCCGTCGACGACCAGAACCGCCTGATAAGGGCCTTGGAGCTGCCCGTCGCCGCCTTGGTCTTCAGCGGCGGCAAGTCGCTGCATGCCGTGGTCAGGATAGACGCCACGGACGCCAGGGAGTACTCCGAGCGGGTCAGGGCGGTCATGAAGGCCTGCGCCGACAACGGCCTGGAGGTCGACAACGCCAACAAGAACCCATCGCGCCTCTCGCGCCTGCCAGGCATAAGGCGCGGGGAGGGCTGGCAGTACATCGTGGACACCGGCATCGGCAAGGCCACCTACGAGGAGTGGCTGGCCTGGCGGGACGAGCAGGCAGACGGGCTCCCGGACGCCGTCAGCTTCGCCGACGAGGCAGGCGTGGCGGTAGCCGACCCCGACGTGCTGATCGAGGGCGTCTTGGCCAAGGGCGAGAAGCTGCTCTTGGCCGGGCCGTCCAAGGCGGGGAAGTCATTTGCGCTGCTCCAGCTCTGCGTGGCCTTTGCCGAGGGGCTGGACTGGCTGGGGCTTTCCTGCCAGCAGACAGACGTCCTCTACGTCAACCTGGAGTTGAAGGCGGAGTCGCGCAAAAGGCGCATGCAGGACATCTACCGTGCCTTGGGGATCGAGCCTATAAACGCCCGTCGCATCCACTCCATGGACCTGCGCGGCAAGCTGGTCGACCTGGACCGCCTGACCGCCAAGCTGGTCAGGCAGGCAGTGTCTACGGACTGCAAGGTCGTCATCATCGACCCTATCTACAAGGTCCTGCACGGCGACGAGAACTCCTCCGAGGACGTCAGCCGCTTCTGCGTGGCCTTGGACTACCTGGTCGACCGGCTAGGCGTCAGCGTCATCTACTGCCACCACTACAGCAAGGGAGCGAGCGCCTACGCCAGCTCCATGAACCGCGCCTCGGGCTCCTCTGTCTTTTCCAGGGACGCCGACGCGCTGGTGACCTTGGACGAGATCGAGCTGACGGAGCCCATGAGGCAGGCACGCTTCAACACGCTCGGCTGTGCCCTGGTGGCCAAGGCCATGGACGGACTGGCTGCCCCAGGCTGGCGGAACAGCCTAAAAGGGCCCGACGACCTACTGGCCCTAGACCGCCTGAGGGCAGACATGGTCCAGATACTAGGCCATGGGACCGAGGCTGCAAACAACCTGATCGTCGAGCTTGACAGGCTTGAGGGGGCCTGTATGGAGACGCTTAGCGCCTGGCGGGTGGAAGGCACCTTAAGGGACTTCCCGAAGCTTGCCCCCTTCGAGGCTTGGTACGACTGGCCGCTGCACTCGGTGGACGACTCAGGCGTCCTAAAGGACGCCGTCGAGGACGGGGCCAAGGCTTACAGGAACGGCCAGAAGGCAACGGTTAAGGAGACCTACGAGCAGAAGGCCTCCCGCGTCCTGGGCAACGCCTACACGTTGCTCACGGCACAGGGCGTACCCCCGGAGAAGGTCACCACAGGAGGCTTGGCGGAGGCCGCAGGATGTAGCAAAGACACGATTGTCAGGTACCTAGACGTCGTCAAGACATTTGAGCGGGACCCGAAGACAGGGGTTGTCACAGTGATCACACGTAAGGACGAGGGTGCCGAAAAGGCGTCCCTTCGTGGTGCCGCAGGAGGTTTTGAGTGAATTGCGGTACCACCGAATATGCATTGTTTACGCTTTGCGGTACCGCATTATGCAAATGCGGTACTGCGGCAGTACCGCAAAACAGTACCGCAGTACCGCAAAACAGCATTGCGGCAGGGTACCGCAGTACCGCAAAACCACGTTTGCGGTACCGCAAAAGGGTACCGCAGTCTCTCACCTTTCAGGTGAGGTGTAGTTAACACTTACACCTCACACTTCTGAGTAGTGAGTGTGAGGTGACGGTAACTACACCTCCGACATAAACTTTAGGAGCGCGCGCGGATGGCACAAAGGAAAATGCGACAAAGGGCACTAAGGAAGTCACGGTTGACGAAGGCGGCAGAGGCCTCGGCAGGCAGGTACATGCCTCCCCGGAGGCATAAGGCAGGGGAGGGGTACAGCGTCTACGCAAGCGAGGTGGCAGACTTCCTCTGCTCGCTCCCTGAGGTCAGGCAGCTGGTGGTCGACGTCTTCATGGAAAAAGGCTTGATCGAGTACGACCCTGCCACAGGGCTGTGGGCAGGCAAGGCCTGGGCAGGGCCAGCGCCTGGCGTGCCTGGCCCTGTTGCAGCAGGGCGAAAGGAGGCCAAAGATGGCTGACGGATTCAAGCCGTGCCCGGTGTGCGGCAGGACGGACGAGGTGGGCCGGATGTACGACGGCAGCTCCACCCCTGCGGTCTTTTACACCTGGTGCAAAAGGTGCGGCGTCGGCACGCTGCCCGTGCACTCGTTGGAGGAGGCGCTAGCAGCCTGGGACGACATCACTCGCCCTGAGCCGCCCAAGGTCATGCTGGACGACGGCAGCGGGGTCAAGGCTGGGGACTACGTGACCCGCAGCGGCGTTATGTCAAAGGTCAAGGAGGTCGTGTTGGTCCCGACAGCCTTGTTGGAATGGCCTGAAGGGGAGGGGCATCTTTTCATGGGCGCCAATGACGACCTCAAGGTACTGCCTTCCCGGACCTTAAGGGGCTTTATCCGTGTGCCTGGGGCAGAACGATCGTCCTGGGCTGTGATTGTCAAGGGCATGAGGATGCCTGTCGGGTGTTACGAGTGCCCGTTCAATGCGTTTCCAGACCATTTCGAATGCTGTGCGCTTGCAGACCTTCCAGATATCGAAGACATTAGCAAGCGCCTGCCCGAATGCCCATTAGAGGAGGTAGGCGATGAAAAATGACCTTGTACAGGTCGACCTCGTCCGTCGTGCAAAGGCTCTGGCGGGGGTGGAGTGATGGACCACGAAGTGACCCAAGTCGAGTTTGTATTGAGATTTGTCGAGAGCGCTGCGCAGTTGTATAGCGCTGATATCCACACTCTAGCCACAGCAGCTGTTTTGGCCAAAGAGCTATACCTCACGCTCTTCGATATGGATGCCGACAGACCACTAGTCGGCTTCAAGACGCGGAAGGGAGCTGAGTGATGAAAAACGACCTGTCACACCTCGACAGGTACCTTCAGGAAAAAGGTGCCGACGGCGCGGCCTACAGGCTGCCCGGGCTCACCGTGGTGGCCAGCTGGGGCAGCGGCTGGGAGCATGTCAGCGTCTCCAGGCCGTCCAGGTGCCCGACCTGGGAGGAGATGTGCCTTGTCAAGGACATGTTCTGGGACGAAGAGGAGTGTGTGGTGGAGTACCACCCGCCGAAGTCCAAGTACGTCGACAACCACCCTTACTGCCTGCACATGTGGAAGCCTATAGGCGTCGAGGTGCCTTTGCCGCCCAGTATCCTCGTAGGCCTCAAAGGCCTCAAGGCAGGAGGCACGGGAAGGGGCCAGGCATGCCGTTGAGCGACGAGGTGCTGGAGTTTTTCAAAGGCGACACGGAGAAGGAGGCGTGGCTCGCCGAGCGCGGCTACCCGTCCGTGCGGGATTGCAAGTGGTGCCAAAAGGTAAGGGGCGCAGACTTTTGGGTCTGTGTGCTCCCGGACAGCCACGACGATGCGGTGACGCCGGACTACCTTCCGGGGTTCTTCTTGGACGGGGCCCCCTTGGAGTGCCTGTGCGGGGGCGACGGGTACGACAGCGGGTAGCTGCCTGCTGTCCCTACGAAGGCGCAAGGGAGGTTTTTGAAATGACGCTCAGCGAGAGGTACTACAGCCATCGCAGCCTGGTCAGGGATATCGCCTACAGGCAGCGGGTGCTGGCTGCCAAGCGCGAGGGCATCGTCCACTTCGGCGGCTCCCTGGTCAGCCCCTGCCGGTCCTGCGAGGACGACGTCCGGCTGGCTGCCCTGCTCGACGAGGTGCTGGCCTTGGAAGGGGAGCTGGACGGCCTTGCCGCCCAAAGGGCAGAGGAGCGCAGCCAGCTGGACGCGTACACCGGCCGCCTGACAGAGCGGCAGCGGTGGGCGGTCGACGTCTACTTCTACCAAGGCATGGACAGGAGCGACGCCGTCACGGCGGTCTACGGCGACGCCAGCACGGGCCACTGCAACGCCTTCAACCAGCTCTTGCGGAGGGCCGTCGAGCCGTCCCTTTGGCCGGAGAGTACGCAATAGTACACAAAAGTACACAAAAGTACACAAAAATACACAAAAATACACAAAAATACACGGTTCGGCTGTGTTATGATAAGCTTGGCGAAGCAGTGTCGGTACTGTCGTATAAAACCTCTTTGCCACCTACCTTTTACAACAAGAACAGCATGGGGGAGGCATGATTCCATGGCCCCGTCGACAAACCCCCGGTACAGGTACCCGGCCAGGCGCGCCCAAGTAAGGCGGCGCCTGTTGGCCCGGGAGACCCACTGCGCCCTGTGCGGCAAGCCCATCGACAAGGGCCTGAGGACTCCGCACCCGATGTCGGCAGAGGTCGACGAGATCGTTCCAGTCTCCAAAGGCGGAAGCCCGATCGACATGGAGAACGTCCAGCTGACACATCGTGTCTGCAACCAGCGCGCCGGAGATAAGTCCAGGCCCAGAAAAGCAAGGTCTTTTCCTTTGCCTACCTCCCAGGACTGGTGAGCCTCCCGACGTGGCGGCAAGAGGCTGGCAGGGCCAAGCCAGGCGGGGCTAGCAATATATCAGGTACGGGGGGCGGACCCCCTCCCCCGGGCCTTCCTGCCCCCCGGTCGCCATAGTGAGAAATTACACACCCAAGCACCACCCGCAAAGGAAGAGCATGCCGATCAAGGACGCCGAGACCAGGCTTGAGGCCCTAAAAGGGCTTCGCGACAAGCTGGCCTTGTGCATCGACGCCTCATGCTCGGGCCGCGACATCGCAGCCTTGGCCAAACAGCTCATGGACTGCCTGGCACAGATCGACGAGCTGGAGGGCCTGCTGCCCGAAGGAGAAGTGACCGTAGTTGAGCAAGTCATCACCCTCCACCATGGAGGCGCCGCCAGCGCCCGTGCAGGCACGCCAAAAGGCACTGGGCCGGCTAAAGGGCGACCAGGCGCCCAGGGCCTTCCATGAGCCGGCGTGCGCCGGGTCGTACGGGCAGGAGGCCATAATGCTCTTCACGGCCTACGCCTTTGCCCCCTATGCCTGGCAGGCAGCCGTCATAGAGGCCTGGCTGGCCGTCGACGCGTCAGGCAGGTGGGCGGCGTCCCGCTGCGGGCTGCTGGTGCCGCGGCAGAACGGCAAGACGGCCTTGGTCTGCATGCGGGCCTTGTTCGGCCTGGTCGTCCTAGGCGAGCGCATCGCCTACACGGCACACCAGCAAAAGACGGCCACCGAGACGTTCGAGGCCCTTGACGCGGTATTCAAGCACCCAGACCTGGCCAAGCTGCTCCAAGGCAAGCCGAAGCGGGCACTGGGGCGCGAGGAGATCAGGCTGAAGAACGGGGGCAGGGTCAAGTTCATTGCCCGCACAAGGTCGTCCGGGCTCGGGTTTACCATCGACCTCTTGGTCGTAGACGAGGCCCAGGAGGCGACAGACGCCCAGGTCGCCGCCCTCCTGCCGACCGTTTCGGCCTCGCCGAGGGGCAACCCCCAGGCCGTCTATTGCGGGGTCGCGCCCGACGTGGACTCGCCTGGCGAGGTCTTTAGGCGGATACGCGAGCGGGGGCTGAGGAAGTCGAGGAGGCTTGCCTGGCACGAGTGGTCGGTAGAGTCCCTAGGGGACGTGACCGACCGCAGGCGCTGGGAGGCGGCCAACCCGTCCCTTGGCCGCCAGATCAAAGGGGCGACCGTCCAAGACGAGCTGGAGTCGATGGCGCCGGATACCTTTGCCAGGCAAAGGCTCTGCTGGTGGCCGACAGGCGACGAGTCCAGGCGGCTGATAGACAAGGCCGCCTGGGACAGGCTGGCCGTCGACGCCTCGCCGGAGGGCAGGCTGGCCTACGGGGTGCGCTTCAACTACGACGGCTCGATAGTAAGCCTCGCGGTGGCGGTCAGGCCGGATGCGGGCAAGGCGCACATAGAGCTGGTCAAGTACCAGTCGGCCAGGACGATCGAGTGGCTGGTGCGCTGGCTGGTGGAGCGGAAGGACAGGCCGTCTGTGATCGTGGTCGACGGGAAGGCCGGGGCCCAGGCCTTGGTCGACCGGCTCCGGGAGGAGAGGGTGCCGGCCAAGGCCATACATGCCTTAAAGCCCTCCGAGGCCATAGCCTCCTCGGCCAGGCTCATAAACGCCGTCGAGGAGGGCAGCCTGACCCATTTCGGGCAGCCTGCCCTAAACGAGGCAGTCTACAACACAGCCAAACGTCTGATAGGCAAAGACGGGGGCTGGGGCTTCACAGGCTTGAACAGCGCCGACGTGACCCCGGTAGAGGCCTGCGCGCTGGCCTTATGGGGCGTCATGACCACAAAAAGGGACCCGAGGAGAAAGCAGAGGATAGGATGAGCAGCAACAATGCGCTACCTGTATGGCCCGACTCCTCGCTTAGGCACCTGGAAGGCCTGGACGAGGCCGAGCAGCAGCTGCTTGCCGACCTGGCCGGGGTCTGGCGCGACAAGCTGGCCGGGAACCAGGTAAAGAACGAGTACTACAACCAGAAGAACCTCCTGAACGACCTAGGCATAGCCATCCCGCCTCGGCTGAGGAGGGTCAAGACCGTGATCGGCTGGCCGGCCAAGGCAGTCGACCTGCTGGCCGCCCGCTCGCGCTTCAACGGCTTCACCTTCACCGACCGGCAGGGCGCAAGCAGCGAGTTCGAGGAGGTGCTGAAGGCCAACGAGCTCAAGCAGTCCTACAAGGAGGCCTTGGTGTCCGAGCTTACGAACTCGGTCTCCTTCTTCACGGTGACCGCCGGGGACGGCGGCGCAGGGGAGCCGCCGGTGATCATCATGCCCTACACCGCGGTGAACGCATCTGCGCTCTGGGACTTCCGGCGCCGCCGCCTAAAGGCTGGCATGACTATCGTGGACGTGGACAAGCAGACCGGGCAGCCTGTCGCATTGAACCTCTTTACCGACAAGGACGTCATAGAGATAGCCAGGGACGGGCCTTACAGCTGGGGCGTGGCGGCCCGGCATGCCCACATCATGGGCAGGCCCTTGATGGAGCCGCTCCGCAACCAGCCCTCGATCGACAGGCCCTTTGGCAAGAGCCGCATCACCGACGCGGTCATCAGCATCACCGACAGCGCCGTCAGGGCTTCTCTTAGGGCGGAGATCTCGGCAGAGTTCTACACCACGCCCCAGCGCTACGTGCTCGGGGCCGACGACAGCGCCTTCGAGAAGGACAAGTGGGCCACCTACATCACGTCGCTTGCGCTCTTCGGCAAGGACGAGGACGGGGACGTGCCTTCCTACGGGCAGCTCCCGCAGATGACGATGCAGCCCCACCTGGACTACATGCGCTCGCTGGCCGCCCAGTTCGCCGGCGAGACGGGGATACCGATATCGAGCCTGGGCATCATCCAGGACAATCCCTCCAGCGCCGAGGCCATCCACTCTGCAAGGGAGGATCTGATCATCGCCGCCCAGGACCTAAACGACACCAACGGCGTGGCCTTGCGCAACATCGGCCTGATGGCCTTGGCGGTGATGAGAGGGGTGGCGCTTACAGGCCTCAGCCCGAACGAGCTGACGATGGAGGCGAGGTTCAAGAACCCGGCCAACCCCTCGGTAGTCTCCCAGTCCGACGCTATCGTCAAACAGGCGGCTGTCGTCACGGGCCTAGGCGACACCGAGGTGGCGCTGGAGGAGCTCGGCTACACCGCCGAGCAGATCGCCCGGATCAAGTCGGAGACCAGGCGCGCCCAGGCGGCCTCCTCCCTGGCAGAGAGGCTTGACAATGCTGAGCCAGGCCCAAGCTGACGAGTACCTCTTGGAGCTGGAGGCAGTCTCGGCCTGGGCACAAGGGGACCTGGAGGCGCTTTGGGGCACATACGACCTGTCCGACCCCTCTTTGGCCTATGGACAGGCCCTGGCAGACGTCGAGGCCCTGGTCGCTGTCTATGGGGACTTTGCGGCAGAGCTTGCAGCCGAGCTCTACGAGCTGCTGCGGCAGGAGGCCTACCCGGACGAGGGCTTTACCGCCACTCTGCCCGACCACAGTCAGGAGGCCTTACGGCACTCGGTAGGCTCTCAGCTATCCCCGCTATACAGCGGGGACTACGAGGCGGCCTTTAGCAACATAGCGGCCCTTTTGGACAGGTATGTCTTGAACCAGGCCCGTGACACGGTAAGGCTGAACGCCTCCTTGGAAAAGGACACAAGGCGCGCCCGGTTCGCCCGGGTGCCTGCTGGGCTTGCGACTTGCGCCTACTGTGCAATGCTTGCCAGCCGCGGCTTTATCTATTCAAGCGAGGAGACGGCCGGTGCAGGCTCGCACGACCATTGCCGGTGCATGGTGGTGCCCGGCTTCGGGGACGACCCCTCATGGCCGGGGTACAAGCCTGAGAGCTATTACCGGATGTATGACGAGAGTGGGGCAGGCAGTCATGGAAGCGGTACAGAGACCTTGGCCGGCGTGTCACGGGGTGGGCCAATGGGCTTCGAGGAGGCTAACAGGGGCAACGTCAACCCACTTTATGGACCAAAAGAGTATCGCATCAACTGCCAGAAGTGCGTCGTAGCCTATGAGGCAAGGCTGAGGGGCTATGACGTGACAGCAGCGGCAGGCGAAGGCCTGCATGCCTGGAAGAACGTGTGGATCGACAGGAATACCCAATCGACAGCGGAGTACACAAGGATAACTGCACCAAACCTTAAAAGCCTGAAAAACAGCATTGACGAGGCAACTGTTGAGGCTGGACGGTATCATATTGCCTGGACATGGAAAGGGAAGTCCAACGTCGGCCATATAACAAGCCTAGAGAGGCTTGGAGACGGCTCGTTGTTCTGGTACGAACCGCAAATCGGCAAGGTGTACACGGACAGCGATGTAGCAGAGCTTCAAAAAGAGATAAAGCTCAAAGGCACGACCTATGGTGTAAAATACCAGGTGCCGGTCTATATCATCAGGGTCGACGACAAGGAGTTCGACTACAGTGTGGCAAACGGGATGCTGGANAAGNTATGAAGATGACTGAAGACGATATATTGGCCTTTGCCGTGTCGGAAGGCTACAAAGGCTTTGTACAACTGCCGGACTGGAAGGGCTACCAGGTNTTTGAGCCANTGCTCAATTCCGCTGATGAAGATGAGGTGTCATACGTTGGGTATCCCTTAGTCATCCTGGTCGACTCCGAGAAGAACGAGATACGTATGTCTACCCCCGACGAGGCCCTCGAGAACCTCGACTATATGATCTCATTGGGCTTTGACTGATTATTAACATATTTGAAGTAAAGGAGAGGATTTATGGTTTGGTATAAACTTGTTAGTATAAATGATATCGAAGTAGTATATAACTACTGGCCAGAAAGGCTGACTGCTGATTATGGTACTCTTTCCTACAACCTTCAAACGAACGAGCCTGTGCTTATAAAAAAGTCAGAAGACGATGTAGTGTTTAATTACCGAGGTCATGTATTGCGGCGGATCAAAGAGTTTTAGGAACAGGGTGAGTTTAAAACCGAAGGCTATGTAGCCTGGTATTGATATCATTGTGTTGTGTAACGGCACAATCACCTTGTTTAACGATTAAGCACCCGACAAACCCATAGTGGGCTAAACGAGTGCTTGAGTCGTTTATACCATAGTCCGAGCATCCATGCAAGCAGAACTATGGTCTGATACCTGATTGACACAGAGGCTGGGGCACTGGCAGCTCGCAAGCACCATAGGCTCAAGTATGCAGGCTTTTGGCCTTGCATTTGCACCCAAGGCATCAAGCCGCCTCAACCAGGCGGCTTTTTCATTTCTTTTTTAAACGTGCCAACTGGCACGGAATAACACGTCTATGGACGGAAGGAGCCAATCAAGATGGCTTTAGACACCGGACAGGTGGATGGGACCCAGGACCCTGGGGAGCGACTGCAGGGCGGCTTCGAGCCGATCACGACCCAAGAGGCCTTCAATCCCTTTGCTGCGTCGATCCGCCACAGCGAGGCAAGGAAGTACACCGACTACGACGAGCTGAAGGCGGCTGCCAAGAGGCTGGCTGCAATCAAGGAGTATTCCAAACGATACATATCAATTGAAAAGGGTATCGCTCAAATTGAAATCAAATGGAAGACGCAGATAACAGAGCTTTTACCTATGTGACCGAGAACCTGACTATATCAGTAGCGATGATATAGTCATGCAATTTGACACAAGCATGCGGCAATAAAACCAATGAACACACATTAGCTCAGTCCCTTTATGATTTCCATGAACCGATCGAAATGGTAAGCCCCGTCCACATTAAGCCGTTTATTACGGAACACCATATAATAGCGGTACTGCGAGCCTGCTGCGTTTTGCCATGCTCGCCCAATCTCCACCTTGCGTCGCGACTCCTCGTTCTCCAGGTGGTCTCCCTTTGGCTCGATCATGAGCAGCCTTCCCGAATAAGTGATTGCGATGATGTCTGGATAAGCATTGACGTAGCCGTTTATCGAAAAGCCTTTCCGAGCGATATTCCTGTGCCACCATTTGATGTTCGGCAGATTCGCAATCTCCCAGACAACGTCTCGCTCCAATCCGTTCATCTCTTCTTCTGCTGTGTAAAGAGAGTTCGGAAGCGTAGTGACAACCTGTAAAGGCGATATCGACAAAGGGAAGCTATAGAGAGGCTCGCATCTTATCCTGCCTTGCTCAAGCCAAAGTTCGAAATTGCTCTTTCGGTGTTCTGTAAGCAACCTGTTCACCTTTTGCTCGATCTTTAACGCATACGGATACGGCGATTGCTGGAGATCATCGAGTTGTTCTGGAGAAAAACCTGTGACGATGCGCTCAACGTAGTCCCGCAAGTCACGATCATTTACAGCATTGTTTTTTGACAGTCGAGACACGATCATGTCTTTGCAATCCTGAATGCGTTTTTCTGGTGCTTTCGACTCAAACCACTTTCTGAAAAACTCATTGTCAGAGCTGGAGAGCTTCCATGCCTTTGGGATTGCGTCCTTTGAGCCGTCAATGTCAACACGAGCAATCTCTGCCTCAAGGGTTGTGAAGTCAATGACAATATCCTTGTCGATAAGCCTGAATCCTTCAGACAACCGGTCAGGAGTAAGCAGCTCTGTCTCTTCTTCAGAAAAAATCGAAGGCTCGGAGTCTATGACGAATTGAGGCAGTTGAACATCGACAATCTCATCAGCAAACTCAGGGTTGATATAGTAATAAGTCACTTTTTGCCTCAATTCGTTCGGCACGACCTCTTCATTGGAGGATAAGACCGTCTCGACAGTCAACTCATAACTCTCTGCCTGCTCGACAGCACTTTCCAGCATGGCATCAAGCTCATCAAGTCGAGCATCATCAACTTGGCTTTTTTGGGCTAGCGCAGTAGCAATCAAGTTCGAATCAATATTTGGCGGACTATCGCCCTCTTGTTCTTCAGGCATTGCCAGCTGAACAGCCACCGCCGCTGTTTCTGGGTCATCAATAGGCTCGTCTACAATGCCAACCCTATAGTCTTTGTCGCTGAACCCAGCGTAGTTGAGCCCGGCAACAACTTGCTCAAGAGTCTCATGGAAGTTATCAGATGAAGTAATAACGTAGGAGATATTTAACACCCTCGCCTTGTTCTTTCGTGTGTAAGGCAGCCTGAGTATCCGTCCAACAATCTGCTCGACATCCACAGTCGAGGATCGATTGGCAATGGTGGCGAGCACATAGGCAAAGGGGCAGTCCCAGCCTTCCTTGAGGGCATTGACGGTGATGATGTATCGAATAGGGCAAGTCTCAGACAGCAAGTCGATCCCACCGATCTCGTTCTTATCCGCAGTCTTAATTGCAATCTGATCAGATGGGATGCCGCAGTCGATGAGGGCATCCCTCAGCTTGTCGAAGGTGGCTGAGTCCTGGTTGTTTCTAGGCTGAGCTTGAAGCAAGACGATGGGACGGATATAGTTGCCGCCGTTTTCATGCTCTCTTTTTGCCTGGTTTTCGAGCCTTTCTTGAATCGTGATTGCATCCGCTAAAACATCATGATGGTTTCGCCTGTTGTAGACAATGACTGGAAGCTTGATCATGTTCTCGGCTTTGAGCTGCACGGCATCTACATACGAGATGATGTTGCTGTCATCCTTTGGCGTGGCAGTAAGGTCAAGGACGAAGCTCGGGTTGAAGTTCGTCAACATCTCCTTCGACAACACAGTTGTAGCATGATGGCTCTCGTCAACGATTGTGACTGGGTTCAGATAGCGGATGACTTGAATCAATGCTGTCTCATCGGTATCGGCAAGAAGGATGGAAGGGTCGTTGAAGAACTTGGCAAACAGGGCAAGGTTCCCGTTTTCCTGATAGGCTTTTCGTCCGTCTTTTGTTCTAGTGCGGAACGAGTCATAGGAAAGCACGAAAACGGACAGCTGCTCGACTACAGTCGAAGGGTTGAAGTTCTGACCGGTCAGTAGCTGCTGCTTCGAGTAAACCTCTACACGATGCCCGAAGTCTGAGTCCAATCGCTGCCTATAGGGATGCCCAGAATCACTGAGCGCCCTAAGAGTCTGCTCGAGTATTGCATCTGAAGGAACAAGCCACACTACCGCTTTGCTTTTTGTGTGCGGCAATGAGTCAAAGATAGGCTTGAGGGCACATGTGGCAATGAAGGTCTTCCCACCTCCGGTTGGGACCTTGACACAGATGTTGGGCACGCCGTCAATGTTGTTTTGATAAGGTTTTATCCCGTTAAAGCCAACAACAAAGCCCTTGCTGTTCCAGTAGCTCTCATAAGCTGTCGTTATCCCGTCTGTGTCCTGTAAAGCCTTGAGGTAGCCGACTAGATCGTCAATCACAGAACGCTGGTATTTCTTGAGTTCCATATCGCCCCTCACAGCTTCTTGATATCTCGTGGGATCTTCTTGAAAGTGATTCCATAACGGCGTAAGTCATTGTCATTAATTGTGCACTGGTCGGCATAGACAATGTAGTTATCCGACTTCGTGGATATGGTTGACAAGAACGAGGTGTCAAGTGTCGTGACCGCCTCCTTCTCATATATGAAGTAATATGCTGTACCGTCGTGTTCACCTAGAAAGTAGGTATTGTCGGTGTGACTTATTAATGATTGTGGCTTGGGTTGGTGAGTCTCCATATACCAGACATATGATCGAATTATATCTTTGGGCACATCTGTGTTAAGGAGTTGGTTGTCTATGAGTAGTGTGTCTCCAAGTTCGTAGTAATCAAAGCCGCTACCTGTGCCCTCCGTCTCACCATAACCGCTAATAACACGTCTCACTCGCTCGGCTGTAATGGTTTCGGCGTAGTCTTCCATCTCGACAAGTATGAATCTACGGTTACCGCCGTCGCTTTTGTTCATGTTAAGGACGGCATGGGCAGTGGTGCCGGAGCCAGCGAAAGAGTCGAGGATAAGAGCTTCTGAGTCACTAGCGATTTGAAGCACGCGCTCTATCAAGCGCGTTGGCTTTGGCGTGTCAAAAGTTCCTGATGTATCCTGAAGCACCGATCGTACCTCGATTTTTGCATCTGCATTCTGTCCAGCTTCAGAGTGCAACCAAAGGGTTGTTGGAACAACACCTTGTTTTGCCTCAGAAAGAAATTTCTTGATTCTGGGTACGCTGTTACCATTCTTTCCCCACCATATTCGATTATCTTTGTCGAGCTCTTGAAAAGTTGCAAGTGATGTTCTCCAATAGGTGCCAGTGGGCGGCAAGAATACTTTCCCATTAGGCGAAACAATCTCGTATGTACCCTGTCCATTAAAGTTTCTTGCCTGTACAGCATTTGTTGTCCATGGACCACGTGGGTCATTGTCAGGGTTTGTATAAGTTGCATCTAAATCATCAGTGCGCGGAAGAAGGTTTCTTTTAAAAGATGCTTTATTCTTTGCGTAGACTAATATGTAGTCATGCATACCAGAGAAATACTGAGCTGAGTTTTTAATGGTATAGATTTTTTGCCATACCACTGTGTCGACAAAATTGTTGGATCCAAAAACTTCATTACATATGAGTTTTAAGCTTGCGATTTCATCGTCCCCGATACTAATAAAAATCGATCCTTCGTTGGAAAGCAATCTCTGAAGTAGTTTTAAACGTGGGTACATCATGCACAACCATTTGTCATGGCGCGTAAGGTCTTCACCTTCACTTCCTACGACTTTGCCAAGCCAATTCATCATTTTTGGGTCATTTACACTGTCGTTATAAACCCAGCCCTCATTACCTGTGTTGTATGGTGGATCAATGTAGATGCAGTCAATTCTACCTTCATATTCAGGTAACAAAGCCTTAAGCGCTTCAAGGTTGTCTCCATGAATGATTTTGTTGCCGCTGTTCTCTTGTCCATAATGGTACTGATGGTCAAGAATCCTGAATGGAACATCAAGATGATGGTTTATGACCTTTTCTTTTCCGATCCATTCTAACGACGGCATTAGCACATCTCCTTATACCTGACCATCTCAATGTCGATTATCATGCAATGAAGGCATTCAAACAATTACTGTTGCATTCGCTACATTTCTCTTGTTCATAACCGCTCTTGATCAACTAAGTACCAGTATCTTATTATCCCAGATTAAACAAGTTGTTCTACGATCACCCTGGAGCTTTTCGGGTGTAAGCAAAATAAGTGCCATGTCAGCAAAAGCCATTTCATGTCACATGAAGATGAGAAATTGTGACCCTTCTGAGACAAATGTAGCCTCCTCACAATCGTGTGTTCCGAAGTTAAGGTAGCATTAAGTGAAAGGGATGCACGACGAGACCACTTATGCTGCTGTCGATGGTTTTCGTGTCAGGTATGCAGTTGTCACAGGTGCTTCTGGTAATATGGTTGATTCATCTATTGCTGTTGAGCTTGAGATTAGCAGCAGAGGCAGTGCGACTATGAGTCAGATTCTGCCACTCGATGGTTTGAGCTGATTTGCATTGCATGAGATTTCTATGGGTTGTTTGTTCTCGCAAGTCAATGTTAATTTAAAACAGCGACACTGGTTACAGTTAGACTGCTGCATTGGTAACAATCCATGTTATGGTTGCTCCGCTACTCAGCTCCTGATCATCGGGGTTAAAGCTATAGCTGATAAACAGGCGAACAGGGCGGGGAGGTATGACTCCCCGTCAAGCTCGCGGACTACAGGGACAGGTTTGTCAAGGGCTTATCCACATGGTTATGATGGGTTTGAGGCAGGATTTAGCCAACGTATCCATGGTCAGGTTCTCCCAACATGTTGAGCGCGTAGTAGCCGTTGGCTGCCGTGGGCAAGGGTCAGTCCTCGGTCCCATAAGCATATGATAGAGACCGGACGACCTGGTTGGCGTGTACTGTAGCACATTAGTGCATAGTTAACTCTGTATAAATCTTGCATATTCTATATACATACATCAGTTTTCTTTACATCCTTGGAGCATGACATTAATATACCTGAAGGGAAAACCGACATAGAGAGGGAAGAGATGGCTGCGAACGTTCAATTGGATGATGAGGCAAAAGAAGAGATCAAACGCCTAAGCAAGAAGATCGAGCGGCTCGATGGCGAAATAAACGATATAAGCAAGGAACTGGAGCTTTTGCAGAGAGCAATGACTGAGCATAGAGATGCAACACTGTCGTTTTTCGGAGACGTGATGAACAGCCTTCACGATGCCGAGATTGCGAAGGTGGAAAACATCAAAGTGTCGTTCAAGTACAGCAACGACTTGAACGAGGTGCTGAAAGGGAGAATCCGTAACAGGGCAGAGGAAGAGCTGGCTGACATCGAGGCAAGGCTTAAATCAAGGGCAGATACCCTGAGCCAGGAGCTTGCTCAGCGGAAGAGCGAGCTGAGGACGACTTACGCCCAACTGGCAGCCGTGTCGCAGCTGCTTGGCAATTGAATGCTTATGCGAATAGGAGGCAGATGATGGCAAACGTTTCTGGAGGCGGCGGGGGCATACTCAGCAACCTGGTCGTCGCTGATGACGAGTGCGCTAGCCTGTCGGCTAGCTTTGTGGCTTATGGCGAGGCTGTCGAGCAAAAGCTCGACGAGTATGTCGCTATCCTTAACAACGTATGCGAGGAAGGCATCTCCGGTGGCATGGTGGCATCGAACCTCAAGGTCTTTATGAACGCTGTCATCAGGCTAAAGGGGCAGTTTAGGGCGCTAGCCAAGCCGGCTGCTGCCCAGTTGGACGCCTATATCGCAGACATCGACGCAGCCGACGCGCACCTTTACTGATAGGAGTGGCATGGGAGAAGAGATCATAGTTAACACTGATGCTCTAGCACTGGCTACTGAGTCCTTAAGGGGCATTATTGCAGACCGCAGCCTGATCGAGGGTCTCCAAAGGGACCTAGGGGGCGCACTTGCTATCAGTACCGGCGATGGCGCAAGCGCAGCATTAAGCCAAGGCGAGGCGCTGTGTGCCAGTGTATTACAGCTCTACCGCTTATTCGAGCAGACAGCGGCATACCTCCAGCAAGCATGCGACAGGTTCGCTTTAACAGACCAGGCCTTGGCTCAAGGCCTTCCGGCAGGCCCGTCAGAAGGCGGGGCGGACAATGGCTGAGGAGACCATCCGCGACTTTTCCAGCGAAGCAAGGAGCCAACTGCTCTATATGATCTACCTTGCAGAGCAGCAGCGGGTCGGGCTGTCCGAGGTCATAGACCTCATAGACCCGGATGGCGAGTTCGCTAGGGTCATGGCCGACTTCGGCTACCTAGCTCCGATCGAGTTCTACGAGGCGGTGAAAGTCAGGCTGGAGGAGGCGAGGCGGGAGGTAGCCAGGATATTCGACGACGCCTTATCCATCGACAAGGCGCTCGCCTCAAGGCTCAGCACGCAGACGGACGCCACAGAGGCGCTGTCTGTCACCATCGGCAGCCTCGCCGACGTCTTTACGGATGTTGGCGACAGCGGCATCGAGGGCGACCCCATGGCTTTCGCAGCCAGGCTAGCCAGATCCTTCGACGGGCTGTTGGACGCCTATTACAAGCAGTATGTGAACAAGGACGGCTCGTATAACTGGGAGGCGATCGAAAGCACCCTGAACAGGGACTTCCAGGATATATCGGATCAGGAGTGGCTTGTTCTTGCGGTCGTCTACGTAGGCATGAAGGTCGAGGATACCGAGCGGTTTCTCAGGTCGCTTGCTGATAAGGAGGACGACGTTTCCAAATACAGCCAGGGCGGGAAGTATTATGCCGAAGAGGGGTACATCACCTGGTACTACGACCCGGACAAGGTGGCAGCCTTGAATAAGAACATCGGCTATATCATAATGGAGGACCTCCTCTACCAGCGCTGGGTCTTCTCCCTTAGCGACGATGATGTCGAGGCGCTTTATAACGCACGCTACCCGGGAGGCGGCGAGGGGCTTAGCGCTGCCCAGAAGAGGAACAGGCTCTGGCTCGATGCCGAGGCTGATAGGCTCAGCCACATCGAGCACAGCGCCCTGCTTATGGTAGCTAGCAGCTTCGGCCCAGGCGTCCTACACGGGCCTGCCGGCGCAGACGGGCCCGACCTTTGGCTGGAACGGTTGGATGATGATGGCAGCTATGTCCTCGGTTACTCAGGGGATTATGTATACTCCAACAGCGAGGAGGGCGATGACGCCCTCCTCATCAATCCCCTGAACCACTATAGTTTGTACATCAGCCCAGCAAATCCCTCGGCTGACGCTGTGGGTTACGTCAACGACTTCGATAATAGGGTTTTCGAGCTCCGGTACATCTACTCGTTTGCCGGCAACTTCTTGGAGGACGTAGGCTCCGCGGCGCTAAGCCTCACCTTCGACATTGTCCTGCTGGCTTCCGGGGCAGCATTGCCAGTCTTGCCGCTCATCATGACCCCGCTGCTCTTCGTGGAGGGGGAGGTAGAGGAGGCCGCTAGGCTGCACGAGGAGCAGTCGCTGCACAGTGAGCACTACCAAGCTGTCAATGATGCCAACTACTGCAACTACTTCGGGCTGGACGCTGTGATCGTCAGCAGCGAGGGCTCTACCAGCCATATTGTTATCTACTATCCCAGCTCAAGGACGCAAGGCCATGTGGACAGGCTCAACGAGCTGTTACTAAGCGGTGAATACGATTACCTTATAGAAGAGAATTATGAAAACGGGGTCACAGTGGCTGACGTGATCAATAACCCAGGTGCCATGATGGAGATATTGGATGCATTAAAACCCGAAGAACGTGCATTTGTACTGGGGACCGAGTGACTGAGCGGGCGTTAAGCTGATGTCAGAAGCAGCATTCACTAGGGCATGTCAAGCAAGATGCATGGTCAGGGGTCGTCACGGTTATCTGTATAGGAAGCAGTCGGTGGCTGTTAGGGAACGGAGGTACAAAATGAAGCTGGAACGGCTGCTGCTTGCTTGTATGCTAGTAGTGACAGTCGTTATACCGCTCGAAGCCTGTGGAAGCTCTACTAACGACGAGTACCACATAATAGTAGCAGTGTCGGCTGGCGGCGATCACACCGTCGGCTTGCGCTCTAACGGCACGGTGGTGGCCACAGGCCGAAACGACTATGGGCAGTGCGAGGTTTCTGGGTGGGCGGATGTGAAAGCTGTGTCTGCCGGCTCTTGGCACACGGTGGGCCTTCGAGCCGACGGAACTGTTGTGGCAACTGGGCAGAACCGCTACGGCGAGTGCAATGTGTCTGAATGGAGCGGTGTTATTGCTGTCTCGGCAGCTGACAACTACACTGTCGGCTTACTAGCCGATGGCACAGTAGTCGCAACAGGCTGGAACTTGAACGGCGAGTGCGACGTTTCTAGCTGGGAGGGCATAGTCGCTGTGGCTGCCTGGAACGACCATACCGTAGGCCTGCGTATAGACGGCACGGTGGTGGCTACAGGCAGCAACGAATACGGGCAATGCGATGTCACAGACTGGAGCGGCATCAAAGCTGTCACAGCAGGTTATCAATGCACTATCGGCCTGCGTACTGACGGCACTTGCATAGCCATTGGCTGGAACTACTTCGGCGAGTGCGACGTCGAGGGTTGGAACGGCATAATAGCAATTATATCTGGAGTGCACACAGTGGGCTTGCGAGCCGACGGCACCTGCATAGCCACCGGCTCGAACAGGTACGGCCAGTGCGACATCGAGGGCTGGAGCGGCATCACAGCAATATCGGCGCATGGCTCGATAACGGTGGGCCTGTGCTCCGACGGCACAGTAGTCGCAGTGGGGGACAACAGCTATGGGCTGCTTGACGTGGTCGACTGGTGAAGGCTTAGCGTACGGGCATGGGCCAGCAGGCATGAGTGCCGCTTAAGTAAACGAAGGGAAAGCCTCGATGGTTAAAAAACCACAACCAAGCATTAGCATGCATCTTTTAAAACGTGTCGCACTCGTGCTTGCAGCAGCCACTATGGCCCTGCACTTGGCAGCCTGTGACAGCATGAATGAAGAGAATACGAACACAATCATCCAAATAGGCGCTGGTGCCGATCACACCGTCGGGCTTCGTGCCGACGGCAATGTGGTAGCCGTCGGCTCGAACAGGTACGGTCAGTGCGACGTCGAGGGCTGGAGCGGGATAAAGGCGGTGTCTGTTGGTGGCTATCACACCGCAGGACTCTGCGCCGACGGCACCGTGGTGGCTGTCGGCTGGAACAGGTTCGGCCGGTGCAAGGTCGAGGGCTGGAGCGATATCGTGGCGATATCAGCAGGCGGTACATGCACCGTCGGGCTTCGCTCCGACGGCACAGTCGTTGCTGCCGGCAGTATTGGCGACGGTGAAAGCGATAAGCCTGACTGGGACAGCCTGGTCGCTGTCTCGGCTGGCTCTGGGCATATAGCCGGCTTAAGGTCAGACGGCACAGTCCTGGCTACCGGCTCGAACAGGTACGGCGAGTGCGACGTCGAGGGCTGGAGCGGCATCGTGGAGGTGGCAGCAGGGTCTAGGTGCACAGTTGGTCTGCGCTCCGACGGCACCGTGGTTGCCGTCGGCTTCAACGAGAACGGTCAGTGCGACGTCGAGGGCTGGAGCGGTATCGTGGCAATATCGTCTGGGAGCTTCACTGTAGGGCTGCGCTCCGACGGCACAGTCGTGACCACCGGCTGGAACGGCCACGTGCAGGCCACTCTTGAGGGATGGACGGACATAGTGGCGGTATCCGCATACAACTGGTCCATTGTCGCCCTGCGTTCCGACGGCACGGTGGTGTCGGTCGGCGAGTACAGCAACAGCGAGCGTGACCTGTCTGGATGGTGACGCATATGCTCCAACCAGATCAAAAGTTCACTGACAGAGCAATAATACGAGTAGTATGACCAGAATTAATGCAGGAGCAAAAAAAGAGTTTCGAAATGAAGGATTTGAAAGCATATAGTGTCACCCAAGCATTCAGAGAGGGTATGTATGGCCAATTCAGAGAGCTAACCATTGGTTTATACTACTCGTTTGAAAATGAAAGAAAAAAGACTAGAGCTGATCACTACCATATTGGTTGCGGCTTCGCTTGTGCAACTGTTTCGGCATGCAACATGGCTGGTGACAATGACAAAACGGTCGTAGCTGTCGATGCTGGCAGCTGGCGCACAGTTGTCCTGCGCTCCGATGGCATAGTAGTTGCGGTGCGGGACAAAAGCTACAGCTAGCTTGACGTGCGCGACTGGTGAGCGTTATTAAAAAAATGCATATTCCCTTTGCTGCACAGCGTTGACTTAGACACTATCTAAAAAGATCTCTAACTGATATTGATAGGAAGAGGAGATCATGAAAAGGTACTGGAAACCGATTGACACAGCGGACAATAGGCTGTGTCAGAAGCAACATTCACCAGTGTGCGCCATGCTGAATGTACGGTTGGGGTCGTCTCGGTTGTTTGTAAAGGGGGCCTGCGATGGTTGTTTGAAAAGGAGGAACAAATGAAGCTGGCTCGGCTATTGCTTGCTTGTATGCTAGCGGTGACTGTCGTTATGCCACTCGAAGCCTGTGGAAGCTTCTTCAATAACAAGTACAGCATTATAGTAGCGGTGTCGGTAGGCAGCTGCTTCACCGTCGGCCTGCGCTCCGACGGCACAGTGGTGGCTACAGGCCGCAACACTGATGGCGAGTGCGACGTCGAGGGTTGGAGCGGCATCAAGGCTGTCGCGGCAGGCTATGATTGCACAATAGGCCTGCGCAATGACGGCACATGCGTAGCAACCGGTTGGCGCTTCTCCGACGAGTACTACGTCGAGGACTGGAGCGGCATAATAGCTATAACAACTAGAGGTCACACAGTGGGTTTGCGATCTGACGGCACCTGCGTGTCCACTGGTCTGAACAACTCCGGCGAGTGCGACGTCGAGGGCTGGAACGGCATCACAGCAGTTTCTGTTGACACCTCATGTACAGTTGGCTTACGCTCCGACGGCACCTGCGTGGCAGTCGGCTGGAGCAGCAGAGGCCAGCTTGACGTGGGCGACTGGTGAGGGAATTGTGGATGGGCATGAGCCAGGCAGGCATTTGTGCCACCCTCAGTAAGCAAAGAGAACCCTCGATGGTCGAGAAATCACGGTATAACGAAAGCATGCATATGTTGAAACGTGTCGCGCTCGTGTGTGCAATAGCGTCTCTCGCTTTGCACATGGCTATCTGCGGAAGCATGAATAATGGAACAACAAACAAAACATTTCGAATAGGCATTGGTGTAACACACCATCGGGCTTTGCGCCGACGGTAAAGTCATGTCCACCGGTAGGAACAGTAATCTTGTACGTGACACGTCTAGTTGGTGATGTAAATGCTCCGACTGTATCAAATGACAGCAAACAGGGCAGCAGTCCGATCAGTATGTTATTTCAGTTGTGGCATCTCTTGTTGTAACCGTAGCGTCTTATAATGAAGGATGACAGCATGCAAGTCGAGGCACAAAGAGCGGAGCTGCATGTAGTTGCATGTAATAAAGCACAGCAGAACAAACAGAGGGTGTTTATCTCAGATGGTTTATCCCACTATTTTGCATTTGCATTAAGGTCCAGCTTATGCTTCGGTATTACTGTCAAAAACCTTAACGTCACGGACCAGTATAAGAATTGCGGCAATCACTGTAATCGTTAGAGTGATGATGCCGATTTCACCGACGAAATAAGCGCTGTTTACTCCGCTTGTCATGGATTGGAATACAACTTGGTCAAAGTAGTTATGCGCCGCATGGAACAGGATAGCCGGCCATACGCTGTTCGATTTCATTCTCAGCCATGTGATTATCACCGTTAGTGCCAGTACTTCCACAATGAATAGGGGAATGACAAACAACAGGCTCATTTCTGGTGGATAATACAGCCCAGCGACGATTATGGGCAAATGCCAGACAGCCCAGGTCGTACAGCTTAAGATAATAGCCTTCTTGAAGCCCCAAAGCCTTTGCATAATGGGATACATAAACCCGCGCCAGCCGACTTCTTCACCAAACGCGGTCAGAATCGAACCAGGAACCATCACTGCCAACGAAATGGCTATTGCGATGTTGTCGGGTAAATCACGGCCACTGTAAGCAGCTGCAGCCTCAATCAGCACAGTAAAGCTGAAGCTTAGAGAGTCCTTATTGAAAACCCAGTACAAGCCGTATGACGAGAGCAGATAGGCCAACGGGATAGATACAGACAGCAGGATAAAACGGGGCTTGCATTTTCTGAGGCCTAGCGCACCCTGCTTTTTGTAGTATCTGAAGCTTACAATAATCGCAGCGGCGAGCGGCGACATCATCAAAACTGACGAGATCCCCGCTTGCGTGGCAGTCTCGCCTCCGATTATCCATACAGTCTCAACCGCTATGCTCAATACAGCGATGATAACCAAGAATAAAGTCAATGCCTTTTTGTCTTTGTCCATACTAAAGTACCCTTTGTTTCTCTCATATAAATTCGTTTCACTGTGATTATTCCTATTTTTATCACAAAAATAGGAATAATGAAACATATTTCTAGGAGCATTCGTTTGCCAAGGGCAAAAGTAAAAAAGAACCATCTACACCACTGCCTTAAACCCGAGTTTGCTACTCTGAAACGCTTTCGACGTTTTGAGGGCTTTCAGCAAACAATGCGCACTGTCAGTCCAACAAGCTGCTAAAGTTGTAAAGATGCTTGCTGTACTTAAACACAACACCTACATTCCACCGAATATCAAATACAAGCTTTATAAAACATGAATACTTTGTTACTATCAGTGTTATGCGAATTGGTTTTTTCACAGACACTTTTCATCCTCAGGACAACGGGGTCGTCTATGTCATCGACGGCCTTCGGCAGGAGCTCGAGAAGCAAGGCCACGAGGTTTTCATTATCTGCCCCACTGAGAGGTTCCTCGGGAGCCTGTCGAACGCAAAGCACAGCGACGACCATGTGATACGGGTGCGGTCCCTGCCAGTAGTCGGCCCTGATGCGACCAGGCTGAGTGTCTTCATGCCGCCGAGGCTGCTACTGAAGATCGCCCGCCTGAAACTGGACATTATCCATATGCATACCCCTTCGACGCTGGGGATGATGGCTGCCTATGTAGCACGCAAGACCAAAACCCCAATAGTCGTCCAACACCATACGGATATTTTCCAGTATGCCGAGCACTACCCCGAACTGACGGCTGGAGTGATCGTGTCGAGCTTCATGGTGCCGGTAGCCATAAGGTCGAATGCCAAGCAGAATATCCAGCTGGCAAAAATGTATATACCGCACATCCATCACGAGCGGCTGTGGACCCAGCGGATGATCGAGCTGCTGCTCGATATGAGCTACGGGTCGTCCAATGCGGTAATCGTGCAGTCGCGGAAGTCCTTTAACCAGATCTCCGAGTTCACCAAAGGTACCGGAGTCGCCCTGCACCTGATCCCCAACGGCATAGACCCCATGCCACCTACGAACGACGAAAAGATAGCTTCCTTCCGCAATCAGTTCGGCCTTCAGCCAGCTGACCAGGTGGTCACCTATTTTGGGCGGATGGCTAGGGAGAAGAACATCGATGTTCTTATCCCCATGTTCGAAAAAGTGCTCGCCAAGCACCCTCGGGCGAAGCTGTTGCTGTGTGGGGAGAACGAGTACCGGTCGATCCTCATGCGCAAGGCGGCTGAGTCTGGCGCCGCCCAGTCGATTGTCTTCACTGGCCGCTACAACAGGGTCGACCTGCCGACTATCTGCGCGGTTTCCGATGTCTACGTCTATCCGGCCGTCACCGACACGCAAGCAATTGTTATCAACGAAGCTGCATTGGAGGGGCTGCCGCTGGTGCTGATCGACCGTGAGGTCAACGACGTTGCCAAGTGCGGAGTCAATGCCCTTTATGCCCTAAACGACCCGGCCAAGCTTGCCAGCCAGGTCGTAAGGCTGCTCGACGACCCGACGATGGCCAGGCGGTTTGGCGCCGAGTCGAAGGCGGCAGCTTTAAGCTTATCGGGAGAAAACCAAGCTGCCAAGGTCATCGAGCTGTATAAGGACATATTGTCGAGGCATGACGAGCGCGAGAAGGGTTATATCCGCATTGAATGAGACTACGAACGAGGTACTTGGGTTTTATGCCGATGAGCTATTAAAGGCCTTCGGCGACGACTTGGTCGGGGTCTATGCAACTGGATCTTTGGCAGTCGGCGACTATTACGAGGGTAAAAGCGACAAGGACTTGACGGTCGTGCTTAAACAGCCTGTCGGCTCGGACAAGGCCAAAGAGCTCCTCGCCTTGCACAGGCTGCTGGAGAAGAAGTACCCTAAAGCGAAGGTCGAGAGCCAATACGTTACCCTAGGCGAGCTTAGCCGGGACACCGCGGAAATCGAGCCCATCCTTGCCTATCACGACCGCAAGATGTCCAGGTCGTATTTCAACGTCAACCCGGTCACCTGGCTCACGCTGCGTGACTACGGATTGACTGTCGCCGGCCTGCCGGCAGCCGAGCTAGGGATTACGACAACAGTCGAAGAGACGGTTGCCTATGTGAAGGCGAACGTCGAGGGCTATTGGCAAAGCTGGGCGGCGCGGGCGAAGTCCAATAGACGCCTTTTAGGCATCTACTCGTTGTCCGATGCTGCAATCGAATGGGGCGTTTCAGGCATTTCGCGAATGCTTTATACGGTCAACGAAGGCAGGATCGCCTCCAAGGACGCTGCCCTTGAATATATGATGGAGAAAAGCCCGCAAAAGCACCAAGCAATACTTGGCGAGGCTTTGAGGATCCGCAGCGGCCAAGGTGTGAAAGCCTATCGCTCGAGGTTCCAGCGCCGGCGGGAGATGATCGGGTATATGGAGTACGTGATAGCGCTCGTCTTGGCGAAGGCCTGATGTGGCCAGAGGCCTGTCAGCGAACGAGTCCATGTCATATCCGGGCCAAGCAGCCATAATGCCGATTGTTTGAGATACTATTGACCCTATGATACTTGCAACGAACAACCTCTATAAGTCCTATGGCCTGCGCACGATATTCGCAGACGTCAATCTGCGCGTCAACGAGCGTGACCGGATAGCCCTTGTCGGCCCGAACGGGGCAGGCAAGACGACCCTGTTGAACATTATTGCCGGCCTAGACAGCCCTGACAGCGGCAGCGTGACTCTGGCGAAGGGCACGACAATCGGCTACCTCGAGCAGAACACCATCGAGTCTGGTAGCGGCCTGCTTCTAGAGAACGTGCTTCAGGCTGCCCAGCATCTTTTGGACATCGGCGCACGCTTGACCCACCTAGAAGAGCGAATCAGCGTCTTAGGCGCCGAGCTTGCCACTGACGCTGCAGCGCCAGCGCTTGTTTCCGACCAGGATGGCTCAGCCACCAGCCAAGAGGCGACCCTGGAAAGGCTGCTCGACGAATACGGCAGCTTGACCGACCAGTTCGAGCTCGGTGGAGGCTACACCATCGAGTCCGAGGCAAGGGCCGTGCTGTTTGGGCTAGGCTTCAAAGAGCAAGACCTCGACCGCCAGAGCGAGGAGTTCTCCGGTGGGTGGAAGATGCGCATCGCCCTTGCCCGGCTCTTGCTGTCCCGCCCTGACCTGCTCTTGCTCGACGAGCCGACAAACCACCTCGATTTAGAGAGCGTTCGTTGGCTTGAAAGCTTTTTACGCACATACACTGGCGCGGTGATACTGGTCAGCCACGACCGCGCGTTCATGGACGGCATGGTCGAAAGCATCATCGAGCTGGACGCTGCTAAGGTGACGATGTACCACGGAGGTTACAGCGACTACGAGCGTCAACGCGAGGCGAACCTGCTGAGGCTGCGCGAGGCCTACGAGCAGCAACAAGCAGAAATCGCCCAGATGCAGGCCTTCATCAACCGCTTTCGCTACCAAGCCTCGAAAGCGAGGCAGGTACAAGACCGGGTCAAAAAGCTGGAGCGAATGGAAAGGATAGTGCTCCCCGAAGCACGCAAACAGGTCCGTTTCAACTTCCGGCAGCCGGAGCGGACAGGCGACATGGTCGTCGAGCTGAAAGGAGTCCATAAGGCCTACGGGGCGACGCAAGTCTATGGCGGGCCTGGGAAGAAGGGCATCGACCTGACCCTTTATCGTGGGGAGAAGGTCGCCCTTGTCGGGCCCAATGGTGCAGGCAAGTCGACACTCTTAAAGATCATTGCGGGAGCTTTGGGCTTTGATGCCGGCAGCCGGCGGCTAGGCACAAAGGTACAAACCGCATATTTTGCCCAGCACCAGCTAGAAGAGCTCAAGCTGTCCAACACCGTCCTCCAAGAGATCGAAGAGCTTACCCCAGGCTGGACACAGTCCGAGCAACGCGGCTTGCTAGGCGCATTCCTCTTCCATGGGGACGATGTGGCCAAGCGGGTCTCAGTCCTCTCCGGCGGAGAGCGCAGCCGTTTGGCCTTGGCCAAGCTCTTGGTCATACCTCGGCCTTTGCTTTGCCTCGACGAGCCGACCAACCACCTGGATATTGCCAGCAACGATGTGCTGGAAGCCGCATTGAAGGCCTTTACCGGCACCTTGGTCTTTATCACCCATGACCGGCATTTGATCCGCGCAGTGGCAAACCGGATTGTCGAGGTAAAAGACGGCCAAATATCAAGCTACCCGGACGGCTATGACTATTATCTGCAAAAGACCGAGGAATCTTCTGGCCAATCAGATGCCCCTGACGCCCAATCAAAGACTGGCGGCATCGGTAACAAAAAGGTCAGCGGCTCGTCCAAGCAGGATAAAGAGCGTAGCAGACAAGCCAATGACGCCCGCAAACGAAACGAGGCG
>WRNE01000017.1 GCA_009776725.1 Coriobacteriia bacterium | reverse complement strand
TCAAGTAGCCTGGCTCATGCAAAGGCCCACCGAATACCTGGCCAATGGCAATAACGGCAATAGAAGCCGCGAACAAGAAAACCAACGAGGCAAGCCAATGTTTCCGGTAGCCGATAACCAGGGCTATAGACGCAATTACTACAACCCAGATTCCACAGATGACCATCATCTGCGATGGGGAGGGGTTTACAGGGATTGTCAGAAACATCAAAAAGCTTGCCGGGGGATAAGAGAGTGCGATAATCCATAAAGCCCGAACAAGGGGAACCAGTAAGCCCGCTTGGCCAGGCTGCTTGTTCTCTGTCTTGTTCATCTTAAGCAGCACGATTGTTGACAAAGCAAAAGCAATATAGACAAAAACCATATAGACCATGTTTATAGTGGGCTTGGTTTGGATGATCGAGTCGATGGTCGTGGTATTGTTCTCCAACTGGTCGATTCGGTCGTCGATGGTCTTTGAGCTGAAATCGCAGGTGAATATGGGGCCGGCAGCATCCCCGAAGGGCGAGCCAGCCTGGTCCCCTTCGCCCTCTACCGGTGCTTTCGGGTCTAGATTTTCCTTTAAGGATGCCAAGTACCTGTTGAAGGTGAGCAGGTCTTCTCCATATATCAAGCCGACCCGTTTCGTGGATTCCGAGATGACCAAGCCTGAAAAGCCGTTTCCTTTGATGATCGTCGGTGTGAGCTCGTGAGTGGCAGGGGAGTCTGAAAAAACAGCGGCACTGACGATAATTACAACCTTTTCGTTACCGGCTTCCTCTAGTAGCATAGCCACGATCTCGTCACACTCCGCAAGGCCAAGGCCAGGGTCGAGGAGGTGCAGCTCGATGCTTTCGTCAGCAGCTATCGACTCGGCAAGGCCGTTCCAGGGCGCGCTCATGTTTGCGATAGCCGAGGTCTCGGCCAGCTCGTAAAGCGTCGGGCACTCATCGGGGTCAAGCGAGTCCCATTTTAGGTTCGGCACGTAGATGACCATTAGCTGGGTTTGGTAGACGGCCTGGTCATGCCTTTTTGCCGAGCTGTTTGTGATATCGGGGACCGCAAAGGCCTGGCTGGTTATAAACAGGCTACTGGCTAGCAGCACCACCAGCAATACCAGCCGCACCGAGTGCAGGCTTTGTCTTATAGGTCGGTATTCGGTAAGCTTCTCCATTTTGCTTTATTTAAGTAACATTTAACTCGCATAGATTTCAGCCGCATCCAAAAAGCGAGGACAAGAATAAAACCTATGACGAGCTGTTAAGCTTAAAAAACCCTCCGTAAAAATCCCGTAAAAAACCAGTGGGAATATATTAATGTTTTATAGCGAGGTTAATGACTTTCTTTAAAACAGGTGCCCACTTGGTAATCGAGTTGTAATCGGAATGTCTGCAAAATATCATGAAGGGACTATTTGTCAGACTCAAAGCCCGCAAATACGGGCGTTCCGATGCTCCAATGCCCCATTGCCAGAAATGAAGCCCCTGCCTTCAAATACAGCTGCACTACACTCGCCCACCGGCTTGGACCGCCAGCTAAATGCCTAGCAGGCGTTGAGCGTTCCCGCCTAAGATGGCGTCGATATCCTCTTTTGCCAGCGGCAACGACTTCAGCAACGTGGCCTCAGACGAAGCATTGCTCCATGGCGAGTCCGAAGCGAACAAGATGCGGTCTGCCCCGTGGTTCTTCACAATGCGCAAGAACTGCTCGGTCGGATAAAACTCCAGTCCCATGGAGGTATCGAGGTAGATGTCCGTTCCCACCAGGTACTCTTCGACATCGTCCCATTGGTCGTGGCCTCCTAAATGAGCAGCGATAATGACTCCGCCCTGCATCGCATCTACGATGTTCCTAAATTGCCTGGGAGAGCTTTTGAAGGGCGCTTGGAAACCAGGGTCGTACCCGGCATGGTGCAGCAGGATCAGCCCCTTGCTTAGAGCGTAGTCGTAGACCCTCAGCATAAAAGGGTCGTCAACTTGAAAATCCTGGTATTCTGCATGAAACTTGATCCCTTTGAGGCCAAGTTGGCAGATAAAGTCGATTTCAGCCTGATAGTCGTCATTGAAAGGGTACAAGGCCCCAAAAGATATCAAACGGTCCGAGCAAATGGACTGTGCCCATGTGTTGATCGTATTGAACTGCGAAGGCTTGGTGATCACCGGTTGGACAACCGAGACGTCGATCCCCCAATCGTCCATCACTTTCAACAGGCCTCCCACTGTCCCGTCAGTTACCGCAGGGTAGATGTCACCGATCTCGGCAGACAGCTTCTGTATCGTGCTTAAAGCTATCTGATCAGGAAAAACGTGTGTATGAAAATCGATAATCACTAAAAACCTTCCTCTCTCGGGCGAGCCTGTGCCTGTCGCAGACCTGAAAAACAGTCTATCAGAGTGCCCTCTTCTTAGACAACTCGAGCATTCATTATCTGGATAAAACCATATGACTTGTGCTAGATTAGAGCTCGAGTAAGTATCGGAGCCTCAATCGAGGCTTGTATATGAAAGGGGAGACCATGATAAAAGTCCATGCTGCTATGGAGCTTAAGCCTGAAGCAATAGACAGTTTACGCCCGCTTGTCGCCGAGTTAGTCAGTGCAACGGTCCAAGAGAAAGGCTGTCATAACTATAACTTTTGCGAACAGAATGACAAACCTGGCGCTTTTGCCATTATAGAGACCTGGGAAGACCAGGCGAGCCTAGACGAGCACATGCAAAGCGAGCATTTTACCAGGCTGATCCCAGAGATCTCGGCCTTTGTGACAGGAGAGATCGTCATTACTGTATTTAATGTCTTGATTTAAGGGTCATTCAACATATTCCCATAAACAGCGATTGCCCAGGTATCAAGAATTGATGGGTCGTTTAGGCAATTCATCAGGCTTTGCCTATATTGCCTGCGATGTTTGTGAAAGCTTATAAAAGTTGCTACAATAACCAAGAATGTTTATCTATCTAACGCATGATTGGGAGGTGTAATGTCTGTCTCCGGTGAGATAGCAACCAAGCAGCGCATCTTAGAAAGTGCTGCCGAGCTGTTTGCTAAGAAAGGCTTTACAGAAACAACGACGCGCGAGCTTGCGCAATCGGTCGGAATAAACGCAGCATCTTTGTATTACCATTTTCCATCGAAAAACCATATTCTTGAATTCATGCTTGAGGAGTACTCAGCTTTTAATACTGACGTGTTCGAACAAAGGGACATATCTTCGATCCTTAAAAACAATCCAACAGCAGAAGGTGTCCTAGAGTGCCTGCAGCTTTCTTTTCCAAGTGACCGAGCTGCATACTTTATGAACGTCCTTTGCGTCTTATTACAAGAACAGCTACGTAACTCGATTGTCAATGCCTTTATGAGCAACCAAGTCATCCTACGTTCAGAGAGGAACAGCACTAGAATCATCAATGAGCTCGTTAATCTTGGCGTACTCAGGCAAGATACCGATACGGATTACTGGATGAAGCTCACATCCAGCATTTTTTACGCTTTTGCGACCCGCTCAATGCTCGGTATAGGCGATAATGCTCCTGGATTTGTGGGCCGAACGATGGCCGATATGCTAAAAGACACATACGACCTATTATTTGTTATTTGTGGTGTAGGAGAGAACTGATATGGCAATTGACTACAAGGCCTTGAAGAGCAAAGGCTTTATGCAACAAGTACAGGAGAACTGCTTCTCCCTGCGTTTGAAAGTCGTCGGTGGCAACTTGACAGCCGAGCAGTTGACGACAATTTCTAAGATCAGTAAAAAATATGGAGAAGGACGCGTGCACCTCACATCCCGGCAAGGCGTGGAGATACCTTTCATTAAGCTTGCCGACATCGATGCTGTAAGCGCCGAGCTCGAGGCGGGCGGAGTGAACACCGGTGTCTGTGGCCCCAGGGTGCGGACAGTGACTGCCTGTCAGGGCAGCAAGATCTGTCCTTCGGGCTGCATCGATACCTATCCGTTGGCTGTTGAGGTATCAGACCGATATTATGGCAGGGACCTGCCGCATAAGTTCAAGTTCGGCGTGACAGGCTGTATGAACAACTGTTTGAAAGCCGAGGAGAACGACCTGGGAATCAAAGGCGGGTATGTAGTCGAATGGCTGGCCGACGAATGCACCTTATGCGGAATCTGCGAAGAGAGCTGCAGGCAAAACGCTATCACCCAGACCGAAGACGGGATCGTCATCGACGAAGAAAAATGCATTCACTGTGGAAGATGCGTGAAATCCTGCACAAACGATGCTTGGCTTTACCAAGAAGGCTATCTAGTCTCCTTTGGAGGGACCTTTGGCAACGTGATAGCAAAGGGGGAGCAGTTCTTGCCGATTGTCCTAGAGAAGGAGAACCTGTTTCAGATCGCCGATGCTGCCTTGGACTTCTTTGACGAACATGCAAATTCAGGTGAAAGGTTTCGCGTGGCAATCGACCGTGCCGGTTGGGATCTCTTTAAAGAGAAGATAGCTGCAGTCTATGACGGATGATAGTCGAGGGCTGATACATGTCGGTCACACGCCCAAACACATTAGCTCGCGATAGTTTTTAACTTTAAACGGTAGGCCCCGCTGGGTTTAACCGGGTACTAAATATGATAGACAAGTTTGGCAACCAGGAAATAAATAATCAAAGTAGCGAAGTCGACGATTGTCGTTAGTATCGGTGCTGCCATGACTGCCGGGTCCAAGCGGAGCTTTTTGGCGCCTATCGGCAAAAGGCAGCCCAGCGTTTTGGCAAAGACGATTCCAAGTAATAGGCTACTAGTAACTACCAGCGATAATACAGCGTCCCTTCCATTCATCAAAAAGATGCGGATGAAGTTAGCCAGGCCCAAGGTAAAGCCACAAGCCAGCCCGACGCGGACTTCCTTCCATATTACTTTGGCCAGGTCCTTAAAGGTAATCTCGTCTAGGGCCAGCCCACGGATAATGACAGTCGAGGCTTGGGCGCTGGCGTTCCCGCCGGCACCCATGAGCATAGGGATAAAAGCCACCAAAATCGGCAGCACTGCCAAGGAATTCTCATATGAAGCAATCACAGATCCGTTAATCGTATCGGAGAGCATTAGCAGCATCAGCCAGCCAATGCGGTTGCGGGCTTGTTTGAAGACCCCAGTTTTAAAGTAAGGATCGTCGGAGGGGTTGAGGGCAGCCATTTTCTCAAAATCCTCGGTCGTCTCCTCATCGATAATATGCATCACGTCGTCAATTGTCACAATCCCGACCAACAAGCCCTCATTGTCTACTACCGGGACAGCGATCAAGCCGTACCTGCTGAACAGGCCGACTACGACCTCCCTGTCGTCTGAGGTGCTTACAGACAAGACATTGCCGTCCATCACCTCAATGATCAACTGGTGCGGGTCGGCATGGATCAAGGTGTCTGCATTGACCTGCCCAATCAGGCGGCTGTCCGGGTCGACGACATAGCATGTGTAGATAGTCTCCTTGTCCATGCCAGTCTCACGGATGTCATACATTGCCTGTCTGACAGTATGGTTGTCGGGCAGTTGGATAAACTCTGTAGTCATTACACTGCCCGCCGAGTCTTTGGGATAACGAAGTATCTCGTTCACTATGAGGCGTTTGTCGACGTCAACGCTGTTTAAAACACGAGTGACCACGATAGGCGGCAGTTCTTCGATGAAATCGACCAGATCATCGACGAACAGCTCATTGGTTATCAAGCTGATCTCATTGTCAGTGAGGCCCTCTACGATTGACTGTTGTATATCGGCTGATATCAAGGCAAAAATGTCAGCACTCATGTTTTTTGGTAAAAGCCTGAACAAGCGCAGGCTTTCCTCTTTGTTGGTCTTCTCAAAGAGCAGGGCTATGTCAATAGATTTCTCGGTTACGATCTCGCCACGTAACTGTGCCAGGTCTTTGGCGTCACCGCTTAATAATTGTAAGATGCGCTCATTCATAGTCAAGCCTGACAAACAGCCACTACAACAGCAGCAATGTAGCTACGGTGAAAAAAATGAGCAATGAGGAGCCGTCTAGGATTGTCGTGACGACCGGTCCAGCCAGGACAGCAGGGTCAAGCCTGAACCTGCTTGCCAAGAACGGTAATAGACAAGCGATGCTCTTGGCCAGCAAGATAATCGTAAACAGGGTAAGAGAGACAGTAAAGGCGACCATTGCATTCCCGCCGCTGGTGATCAGTATCCTGACAAAATTGACAATAGACAAGCCTAAGCCGCAGAGTACGGCTACGCGTACCTCCGTCCATAAGGCCTTCAGGATGTCCTTCATTTGAATCTCGCCTAAGGCAATGCTCCGAATAATCAGAGTCGAAGTCTGGCATCCTGCATTCCCACTGGTATCCATCAGCATCGGGATAAAAGTCATCAGGATGGGGAGGGCTATTATCGTCTTCTCGAAACCGACTATGACTGTGCCTGTGATGGTCGCAGAAAGCATCAAGACCAACAACCACCCGATGCGGCTTTTATAATGCTCGAACACGCTGGTTTTTAGATAGGTGTCCTCAGTAGGTATTATCCCCGCCATGCGTTCGAAGTCCTCGGTAGCCTCGTCTTCGATGATCTGGACGACATCGTCAGCCGTTACCACTCCGACCAGGCGTTGTTCGCTGTCGACTACCGGTATGAACAGATAACCGTATTTTTTAAACACTGCTGCTACATGCTCTTGGTCGTCCAGGGTGTGGACATAGATGATGTTCGTCTCCATTAAGTCCGAGATCTTTTCATGCTGTTGGGCAAGCAGCAATGTTTTAAGCGAAACAGTCCCGATTAAAAGCTTGTCGCGCCGGACAACGTAATAGTTGTACATTTCGTTGGAATCATCGCGGCGCAAGTGTTCAAAAGCCTCGCGAACAGAATAGTCTTCGCGCAATTCGATATATTCTGCAGTCATTATTCCGCCAGCCGAGTCTGTAGGGTATTGCAGGAACTGGTTGACGATCTGGCGTTTGTCAGCAGTCATGTTTTGGAGAATACGCTTGACGACATTGGCAGGCATCTCATCAATCAAGTCGACAACCTCGTCGACGAACAGCTCGTCGATAATGCGGCCGACTTCAACGTCAGCCAAGGCCTCGACCAGGGCTTGCTGGTTGTCAACAGTCATAAATGAGAATATGTCTGCTGCCATATTCTTAGGCAGGATCCTAAATACCTGCAATACACGATCGTCGCTGAGATCCTCAAAGGCCTCGGCTATATCGACCGTGTTCATACGCTCTAACTGATTATGTAGTTTTACAATATCAATTGGGCTCTCATTAATGAGAGCAAAAAAAACATCTTGCATTGGGCGGCCTCCAAACAATGATTTGTGTTAAGGAGAGCTCATCGAAAGTGAGCAAGTATCAGTGACGAAACGGAAGTATGTGCCTTCGTTTCGTCACCCTACTTCGGGAGAATTTGTCATCTTTAGGATGATTAATCCGGCAATGCTCCATTTCGTTCACCTCCAATGCAAGACAACTGCTTCATGAGTCAGAACACATAATGGCCTTATTTTTTGGTGTGCCAGGTTCCCACTCGTAGCTCCTTTGGCTTACAGGTCGTTATGCCAGCCAAATCTACCGAGGTTTCCATCAAACGAGAATCATTAGAAGAACGCCTCTCTTAATACTCGAACTCTAACATATTTGTTACAGCTAAAGTCGTTGCTTAGGTGATTTTATATATGAGAAACGCAAGTCTTTTAACGCATGGGCCCTAGGCTTGTCTCTATTATCAAAAAAAGGATATGCTTATGCAGGCCTTTCATAGCAAAACCTAGGTTTGCCCCGGTTTTCTCCATATAAGGATTTTTTAAGGCCGTCGGCATGGGATTTAAGCCCGACAAATGCCTTGGACTTGGTCTAGAAGCCGGGTGCAAGCGGGGATCTGTAATCGCCTTCGTCGATCCACGCTTGCACCGCGAGTACGATTATTTATTTATAATAGCCATATCTACGTTCGGCAAATACCTCTGCCATCCACTTTGTACGCAAGAACATCTTCTCTGATTGGCCAGGCCAGGGCTCTGTGGGCGGATTTGCCAGGAACTCGTTCATAGCCAGGCCTCCGCCAGGAGCAGCGATGTCGAGCCATTCCTCAAACTCTGCCTTCACCGACTCTTCGGTGATCTCGTCCTCATTTATAAAACGGCCTTCGGGAGAAGCACAAAGGATGATGCCGTTGTTATAGTTCGATTTTATTGCACCGATATCGTTTGATGATTGGACGGCGTCCCAAAACGACACACCCATGTCGATCAAGTCGCCTACGAAAGGCTCAAAACGACCGCAGTTGTGCATGCCCACAGGAATTCCTGCTTCGAGCCAAGTAGCATAATAGCGACGCCAAGCCGGGGCAAAGAGCTCTCGGAACAACTCTGTTGAAATGAAGGGGTTGTATTCGTGTGCAATATCGTCACAAAGGTAGCCAATATCTGGCGAATAGTACTGGATTGCCAGCTTGGTCATCTCGCAAGACCAGTCAGTCAGGTACTCCATCAAGGCCTTGACTTCCTCTGGCTCCTCGTAACAGGCAACCAGGCCTTCGTCAAAGCCCATGAAGGACATTAATGATTGGAAGAAACCGACACTTGGGCCTGTCATGATGCCCATCGGGTTGTCGGGATCCAGACCGTCCCGGTGCTCCTTTGCCATTTGGCCCCAGTCGACGCCGGTGACAAAATCGGGCACCTTGATGACATCGCGCCATTTTGTGATATCGTCAAGAATGAAGGCTCCAGGCTTCGGCAGCGAGGCGTTGGTAGGGTTGTCGCCTTTGTACCATTCAACTCCGAAATAGTCAAAGCCGACCCTGTCAGGCCCGACACTCTCGTTATAGATAGCCGGGTAGCGGTACATCCACATCATGCTGTAGAGCGGAATGCCATCAGTCTCCTCATTTCGAACAGCTCGCATGAAATTCTCTTTATTAGTCGTCATAACTATGGTTCTCCTTCCAGTTTGTATCGATCGCAATATATAAAACAGGTGCATACAGACCATGTTGAGCATTTTAGCAGTGATCAAACCATCTCGTTGCTAGACAAATCACCAAGCTGACCATGGAAATTCCTAACTGAAATGTCTCATACTATTTCGCTATAAGCCTTTCACGTTATAATTATCACGACGATCCAAAAAAGCAAAACGGAGGATAAAGTGAGGAAGACTACGAGGATTATTCATAAAACAGCCCAGATTTCGCTATTAGTTTGCATACTGCTGACTAGCCCGCTTACGGCTTGCTCGACAAACGACCAAGCAACAAGCGGTTCGGGAGAAGAGCAAACCGGTGCCCAGCCGGCAGTCTTGGACTTCGGGGGCGATGTAGGCTCGCGTGGGAGCATACACGACGACCCCGACCAAGCCATCTACGTATCGCCTGACGGAAACGACCTGACTGCTAACGGGTCTAAAGACTCGCCTTTTAAAAGTATTAACACCGCTTTGGCAATTGCCCAAAGCGGGGACACACTGGTTTTGCGTGGAGGCGTCTACCACGAGGGTGTAAACGTGCGTATACGTATAGCAGATATAACAATAAAGTCCGCCAAAGACGAATGGGCAATCATCGATCTAACGTCTTATGACGAAGGCGCTGAGGAGGACTCAGGCGTCTATTTCGACGTTGACTCCTCTGGCGGTTTGTTGCAGAGCGTCGAAGTGATAGGCGGTTTCTATGCTGTTTGCCTTGAGACAAAATGGGATTGGGGCGACCCGACAGACCGAACAGGAGCGTCTGAGATCGTTATCGAGGACTGTGTCCTGCACGATTCGCGCTACGATGTCATAAAGGTCAAACCAGAGTGCGACAATGTCATCATCCGCTATAACGAGATCTACCATTCAGGCATGGCTTTCAAGGCCTGGGGGCCAGACGAGAACACCAATGCCGAAGGGATAGACAATGTTAACGGTGACAACATGATTGTACAGAATAACTATATCCATGATATTTGCACAAATGCTATATATGCCAAAGGCGGAGCAACAGGCGCCTTAATCGAGAACAATCGAATCGAAAGGTCCTCAGGAGCTGGCATTCTGGTTGGTTTTGACACAAGCCCCGAGTACTTCGACTTGGGTGTAAACCCCATGAATTATGAGAACATCAATACGGTTGTGTGTAACAACCTGGTCATAGACACTACGTTGTCAGGAATAGGGCTTTATGCGTCCAAAGATGCCCAAGTCTATAACAATACCTTGGTCGACGTTGCTAATGGAAGCTACCATAGTGCGATTTATTTCGGTATCACCTACCAAGACTGGGAGCCATATGCCCAACGGCCAGCCAATATAAACCCGAGTATTCACCACAATATAGTCTACCAGCCGTCAACCAACTCCCGCCCCATGGTGGAGATCCGCTATGCTGACGAACTGGGCGGCTTATCAGCTTTGGACGGTTACCCAGACATGAATAGCAATTGTTATTATCAAGTCGGCTCAAGCATAGTTTTCAATGACAGACGCCCTGACTCGTTGCTGGAAGACGCGGGCTTTGAGTCATGGCAAAAACATATCAACGGTGACTATGACTCGTTCGAGATCGACCCGAGACTAGATGACGATTATCTGTCAACAAGCCCCCAGTGCCTAGAAATGGGTATCCAAGCAACTCTAAACCTGTCGTCACATGGGAGGTAGGTATGGCAAACCTAGATACTAAGGCTTTCGATAACTTGAAAGAGATATATTTTGCAGGAGGTTGTTTTTGGGGAGTAGAACGGTACTTCTCTCTCATCCCAGGGGTTATTGATGCTACTAGCGGCTATGCCAATGGCAGCACTGAAAACCCTAGCTACGAGGAGGTTTGCTACCTTGACACCGGGCATGCTGAGACCGTACGGGTCTTATATGACCCAAGTATTGTCAGCCTGCAAAGGCTGACAGAGCAGTTCTTTAAGATTATCGACCCTTTAAGCCTGAACAAGCAAGGCAATGACGAGGGCAAGCAATACCGAAGCGGTGTCTACTACACTGACCAAGCCGACAGGTTGGTTGTTCAAGAGGTCTTTGAAGCAGTACAGCAAAACTACGCTCAAGCAATAGTGACTGAGCTTTTACCGCTGGTAAACTACTATCTTGCTGAAGACTACCATCAAGACTACCTAGAAAAGAACCCCCATGGCTACTGTCATATCGATTTCAGCTCTTTGGATGACTTGTTGGTCGACAAGGCTGGCATTGTCAAGGTCGATGCAGCTGCCTACGCAAGGCCTTCGGACCAAGAAATAAAGAGGATGCTAAGCCCCGAGCAGTACGAGGTAACTCAAAACGCTGCTACGGAGAGGGCTTTTTTTAACGAGTATTTTGATAATTTCGAGCCTGGCTTATATGTTGACATTGTCACTGGCGAGCCTTTGTTCTCATCGGCAGACAAATTCGACTCAGCTTGTGGCTGGCCAAGCTTCACCAAACAAATAGACCCCGACGTCACTGTCCAATTCAGCGACCATAGCCATGGCATGGTCCGAACAGAAGTCCGTAGCCGCGTCGGCAACTCGCATCTAGGGCATGTCTTTAACGACGGCCCGCCAGACAAAGGCGGGCTCCGTTATTGCATTAACAGCCTTGCCTTAAAATTCATACCCTTAAGTGAAATGGCTGAAGCTGGCTACGCTGAGTTCATACCGTATGTAAGCGCTTCTGTCACCTAAGGCAACACAAGGCTTTCGCAATTGTTAAAAGCACGAAGCATCGTTTGCTAAAATGCCTAAAGCAATTGCGAAAGCCACATTTTATATAGGGATCAATACAGCTTGAACCAAAGCCCGTCTGACATATCGGCCAGTCTGCATTCGTATGCCATGGTCGGGGCATCGTCGTCTACTCGAATTTGAAAAACCTCGTAGCCAGTGATTGTCTCTCCGACAGTTATTTCTGTACGGGATAGTTGTGGATAACCGTTGTCGGCATCATAGTACATTGTTGCGATCAGGGCTGGATAAGGCTCAAATGTGCCAGTAAAAGCACGGCAAGAAGACCGGTCTCTGATATCGCCTTCACTATAGTCAACCAGAGTATAAGTGATGGTTAGGACAATGTACTCCTGGCTTTCGTCGTCTGGTGCTTGAGCGACCCAGTAAGACTTGTTTCCCATCATGGTGTCGTTGATGAATGACAGTGCATCGTCTCCGCGGACAACCGCGTCGACACTCATCGAAACCGTATGCTTAGCTCCGGAGTTGTTCGTGAACTCGGCTGTTACGGTCTTGCCAATAGGAACAAGGTTCTTATTGCCTTGTGGGTCATAAACGTTCATATCGCTTTCGTTGGTGTTGTTCTCACCAGGCTGCTGTTCTTCGCTGTTCTGCGAAGCAGTCTGGTTGCTAGAGTCGTCATTATCCTTGTTTGAGCAAGCAGCAACCGAGCTTGCCATTACCAAAGCCAATAGGAAAATCAGAATTTTTCTCATGCGTATTCCTCCATACGTCGAACAAATGAGCAAAATGCTATAGCATTATATACACTCGATGATACCATAAACGTACCAATATGCCTTAATGTGAATACAGCTTGTCTTTGCAACATGAAAACATAATGTAACTGTGCAGTTTAGGAAATTTCATATTCGTGAATAAGCTGGGCGTTGGTTGATTACAACCCTAGTCTGGAATGAGATAGAAGTTCGTATTGTTTAATACCTATGGTCGTGTCGTATCGGTTGTGCAGTTAAATCATGATCAGCTTTTCGCCTTATAGGAGCAGTTTCTAGCTGTATTTAAAGAGCCTAGATACACTTTGCTTCAATAGCCATGAATCTCACCGAATGCTTATTCGATGAATGGGTTTTCAGCATTTGGCTACTCTCTGGGTTGTTTTTCGTACTTACATATTGAGGCAGTTGATTATTGAGTTTGAAATGGATCATAGTATAGGGTGCATGAAGCAAATACTTATCGAACGACTTTGGCATAAAGGCAAAGGGCATCACGATGTACCCGTTAAATAGATCATTGGGAATCGCAGCCTTAATGAATCATACCCAAACTGCTGGAAGCATGGTTATTAAATTTGAACTTAGATAATTACCTAGCTCGAGTTAGCCCCCTCTTCCTCCACCCAACTAATACACCACAAGCGCCAACCCAACAAACTGTCAATTTGAAACCATTGTAAGCCGAGCCAATCTGTATGCTCTTATTCTTTAGACCACTTACTCTAGGATCGATATCTATTTGCTCAAATACAGCTTTCCCATAATCTGTCGTCTTCAAATTGTCATAGATCACTTGAACGTTGGACAAGCTATCCAGCCCGAGCGAAAGCATTTTAAGGATAACGAATGCTAGATTTCCAGTTTTGGATCAAATTAAACGCTACCACCATAGCTATAAGAGTATCCACCATATTCTTAATGTCAGTAAACCAGAAGATAAGAGAAGGAGAGCGATCATGCTTGAGCTGATTGCCCCAAAAGCATTCTCAAGAAATAGAAAATATGCTAACATTTCAAATGTTGGGACTGGCCCAGTGCAGTCCATCCACTGAGCGGCTGGGTTTGATTTCTCGAAAGAGGAAGACGGGTACCACCAAAGGCGGAGAAAAGTCTTCGCCATTCTCTTTTGTTGGGTAGCCAATGTCTGCGTTGAGTATCTTCATAGACGAGTCTGGTGAATTCGGAACAAACTCTGAATACTATCTTTTAACCCTTGTTTTCCATGATCAACGTCAATCAGTAACTTCCCAGGTGAAGCGCCTGGATTCGCTTCTCGAGATGGCTGGACTGCCGAATGAAAAGCCGATTCATACGGCTCCGCTCATACGAAAAGAAGAGAGCTATTTTCATTTAGACCTATCTGCTCGACGCCAGCTATTCGATAAGCTTTTTACATTCACTCGAACTGTGGGAATCAAATACAAGACCTTTGTGTACCGAAAAAGAGAATTCTCTGAGAATTACTTGTTGGTGAATAGAATTGCACGGGATCTCGCCTCGTTTCTGCGCGATAACTTAGTTTACTTTCAAGCATTCGATAACATCATCACGTACTACGATGGAGGGCAGTCAGAAATCACTCAAATAATCGGAGTCGTTTTTAGTGCCAGCCTCTTTGAGGTTGATTATCGCAAAGTAAAACCTATTGACTATCGTTTGTTTCAGGCAGCTGATCTCCTTTGTTATATGGAATTGCTGACGATAAAAGACGAAGATAAAAAACTGACTAAGTCAAAGACTCTCTTTTTCGAAAGCAGACGTCGCTTGATAAGGACTTACTTGAAAGCAGCTTGGAAGCTACGGTTCAAGTAATCAAGAATGAGGCGGCGCAAACGCTTTTAGCTGAACTTTTTGAGGCTGTCATATAGTAACAACCTCATGTGAGAGGGTAACAGTATATCCAATCATCGGAAGATACTAAAAAAAGACAGCCGATGAGCTTAGATCGGATTGTTACGAATACGTCCAAGATTGGTCATGCAGAGAGACTCACTAAGTTACTAGATGAGCAAATGGAGATTAAAGAGATGTCCCCCGCCTTGCCTAATTTGCTTATTGTCGAAATACACGTCTACCAAAAGGAGCGCCTTGAATGGCATTACCATCAGATGATTGACATTTACTATATCTTTGTCAGCAGGAAAGAGTCCACAAAACGAATGGTATCTCAGGCAAAGCAGGTAGCATAATAAAAAGAAGAAACGTGGTCTTTACCAGCGCTTCTCCTTTAAAATAGTAGCAACTTCATCAAAAAGCCACTACAACAACATTTTGTGGTTGCGGGGGTAGGATTTGAACCTACGACCTCCGGGTTATGAGCCCGACGAGCTACCAGACTGCTCTACCCCGCGATATGCGAGACAATAGGTTACTATTTTTATCCACAAGGCGCAAGCTGTGTGATATAAAAAAGTCAATTTGTTTCCAATTGATCTAATAGCCGAGAAGATTGACAGCGTTGTATCGGAACAGCAACTAAACAGCATGCTATAGGAATATAGGAATAAGACATGCTAACAGGAGATGCTAGTGCCTTCGATTTCGAACCGCCCAGTTTATTCTTTTGACAAACGAGGATATAGCATAAAAGACCATGAATATTTCCAAACGGCCTAGAATCATCCCGATCATCTCAATTATCAGAGTCGGTGCATTTGTCGAAGTACTCGTCAAGCCATTCGATATACCAATTGTCCCGACAGCCGAGGTGAACTCGAACATAGCCTCAAACAGTGTGTAGTCTGCTGTAACCGTGATTAACAGAGTCCCAATTATAAGCAAGCCGACATAACAAGCTACGAACGCAAAAGTCGAGGCAATCAACGCCCGGTCGATAGGGACCTTCTCCCTAACTGTGTTAAAAGTCGGTGCCTCAGTCCTTATCGCGGAGGTGCTTTGTCTAATCACACTGTCACGGGTGATGCGCAGGATAAAATACGTGCGGATCAGCTTGATACCGCCAGAAGTCGAGCCTGAGCTGCCACCCATGATCATTAAAAGCATAATCAGACCAACCGCAAAAGGAGGCCATTCGTAATATGAGGCAGTGCTAAAACCGGTTGTCGAATAAATTGAGACAACCCCAAAAACTGCTTGGCGGATGCTTTCGAACAGACTGCTTGATGTTCCAAAGAACAAAGAGAGGGCAACCAATGGGATAAAAACACCTAACATGCCAAGCATGAACTTCATCTCGGTACTACGTACTACCTTTTTTAATTTTCCCTCTGTCAAAACCATCAATGTAGCGACATTTGATGCACCAATAAACATGAGGATAACCAGAACTATTTCAATTGTTAAGTTGTCATACTGTGCAACATTACCGGTATGGGGCGACATTCCTCCTGTCGATACAGCCGACATGGTGTAGCAAAGAGCATTTAAAAGCTCCATACCCGATAGCCATAGCAATAAAGAGCCAACTAACACTAATGTGATATAAATCAAAAAGATCATTCGAGCAAATTTCGCTAAGCTGGGCAAAACGCTCTCTGAATGACCCTCTGCACTATAAAGGCTCATAGTCTGTCGGTTCCTGACAAACGCCGAGAATACCAAGATGAACCCGACCCCCCCGATGAACTGCAGGTAGCTGCGTAAGAATGCAAAGACATGAGGCAATGTGCTTGGGTTACAAAGCGTAAAGCCTGTTGACGACCAGGCACTGACCGACTCGAACAAGGCTTGTACAGGAGTCAGCTGGCCGGTGAACAAAAAAGACACCATGCCCAATAGAAATCCGTATAGCCAAACGAAAAGCACAGGAAGGCTGCCACGCTGCACAATAGATTGATACTCATAAGTGCGTTCTTGGTTTTGGTGAGTCAAGTAACATACAAGGTAGCCGAGAACTACCGAAGACACAGCAGGCAACAAAAATGCTGGGGCATACATTATCTCGTCTGGGAAAAAGACAATGACAAGCAATGGCACAAAGAAAAGCAAACCAACGAAAATCATCAGTTTTCCATACGCACTGCCGTCAGACAGATGCTGCCTTATGTGACTCATTATCATCCCTTTGGCGAAAAAGCCTCTAGCCAGGTATTCTGCCTGTCAGGTCACGGATAGTAGCCGGATCTATCTTGTCATCTGATATCAAAAGCAAGACATCGTCTGCCTGCACCCGAATACTGTCACGGGCAGGCAGGCTGACATCATTACGAATGACGCATCCAATGACGACATCCTCTGGCAGCCATAGCTCAAGCAGGGTCTTATCCACAATAGGAGAAAAGCGAGGAATATGGATTTGCGTTACCTTAATTTGCTGCTGGCCGACATTGATCACCGAGGTCATTTCGTCCTGTGTCGTATATAGCTCAAGGATCGAGGCAATCATAGAGACTGCGCTAATTACGACATCAATGCCCATCTGGCGGAAAAAATCGGTTTTTTTCGGGTCGGAAATCAGAGATATGGTGCGACGGACATTGAACTTCTTTTTGCATAGCTCCAAGATGACCAGGTTGTCGTCGTCCCTGTCAGTCAAAGCGATAGCGATGTCAGTGTCATATATATTGGCTTCGTCGAGAATGTCAGGATGCGACCCGTCGCCATGGAATACCTCTAGCCTGTCGATCTCGGCCAGCCTCTGACATACTTCGAGGTCGTTATTGATTGCAGTTACCAGGTACCCTTTTTTTATTAGTGAGTTTGCGAGAAAAACCGTCTCATCAAATCCACCGATTAGAAAGACCTTGGTTTTCATTTTGGGCTACCCTCAAGCTTTCTGTGTGTTAAGCAACCTGTCGATCTGCTGCATTGACAGTACAGCAGGGGCAATTGTGTCAATATTGAACTCTTGGTACACACAATCGCGGTCAGTATCATAGAGCCTAGCAATAACGTGGTTGATTCCATACAGGTTCTTGGCAATCTGCGCCACCAAGATGTTAGTGTTGTCGTAATTGGTGACGGTGATGACAGCTGTTGCTCGTTCGATCTCAGCTTCAGCTAGGACATCAAGATCCATAGCATCACCTGCCAGGGTGAGTCCAGAGTAGGAGGAGGAGAGTTTACGAAATGATTCTTTGTCGATATCAACAACCAAAACGTCGATACCCTCGTCAGATAAACTATTAGCGATGTTCGCGCCCAACCTTCCGCAGCCGATTACTACAATGTAATCTTCTTTCTTGGTCGACCAGAACGGGCTCATTATCCATTGCTCCTTTCGCAAAAAACCAGGCACGATCTGCCTGGGGTTGCCGATATCATATCAGTCTCTAATGACAAATGGTATACAAATAATACTTGCTAAAACTGCAAATGCTTTTACGGGCAAATAAGACATTATTGCAGTGAAAATTATCATTCATTTGTGCAAACATGATAGTGGGCATGCGCAGGTAGATTGGAAATAGCCAGGTAATCTGTGTTGTTCTTGTGCTGTATGTAAAAGAGAGCCTATTCGTGAAATGAATGACCATTCATACGAGAGGAGAGCAACAAGATGCGGCGAAGTATGGCCTTCGTTGGGAGAAGGCTGCTAGGTGTGCCGGGTTTTACGGTCGGGGCTGTTTTTCTCCTTTGTCATTTAAACGGCTAGATGGAGGGTACCGTTTGAGCTGCACGCCGATTGGAGGGCCATTCAAATGCGAAGAGGCTCCATACTTGCTCAAGCACCGGGTGCAGCTTGCACTCGAACTCCTACTTAATACTAGCATTCAATAAATCTTTACCCAACACGTTATTTAAAGCTAAGTGCTAGAGATTGACGATTGGGTACGATTTTTTCTCCGCTTCAAAAAAGCTGTTTTGCTAAAGCCCAGGTCAGAAATTTGCTTACTCTGAGTAACATAAATTTTTGCCCGAATTTGCTCGTCAGAATTGCGCCCAACCGTCAATCAGCAGCACTTAGGAGATAAAAGTCTTAAAAACAGAATTCAACCTATGTAAATAATCGCTACAACAGCATCAACTTGAAACCAATCAGGCATTGCCTGCTTTAGAAACAGATTAAGCATGAAGGCAAGTCAAGATGAGTCCAACAGGTTCTTCGACAGAGTAACACTCTATAAAACCGCTACCATTCCTGGTGTTAAAACACACCCTAAAAGCAAGATTCTGGCTTGCGTCTTTTAGTAAATTTAGCGTAAGATGCTAGTGTCCTTTAAGTTGGTACTGTGAGACCGACAAGGTGCATATAAAAACGCGTAACTGCCAGCAGCAGGCGCGCAAACAAACAAGATGTGCCCTTGTCGAGACGCGACAGGGGTTTTTATTATTCTCAGCAATAAATCACCAAAGGTGTGCCTTGGAGCTAAGACCGCTTTCGCGACTGGGTTTGTGCCTTGCTTGATAGTGCACATAGCTATTCTAGTATCGATGCCAGTGCAAGATAATGAGTATCACAGACCGTCGCATCGGCCAGCTTTTAAAATGTGACCTTTTTTGATTGGAGTGTAATGAGTGAAAGATCAGCAAAGATCATTATGGACGAGCAGGAAATCGACCGGGCCTTGATGCGAATCGCCCATGAAATCATCGAAGCCAACAAAGGGGCAGACCAACTCGCAATAATCGGCATCGTTACGAGGGGAGATATCCTAGCCAGGCGCATCGCCCGCTTGATCGAGCAGATCGAAGGTCTTGAGATACCGGTCGGCTTATTGGACATCAGCCTGTATCGTGACGATGTCAGCACACGTATCACGCCTATGCTCTACTCCACAAATATCCCCTTCAATGTAGATGACAAACGCATCGTGCTGGTTGATGACGTTTTATTTACCGGAAGAACGATACGGGCAGCCCTTGATGCGATCATGGATTTTGGCAGGCCGGCGGCTATCCAGCTCGCTGTATTAGTCGATCGGGGGCACCGCGAGTTGCCGATTCGGGCTGACTACGTTGGGAAGAACGTCCCCTCATCGCGGGACGAGCAGATCAATTTAAGCCTGGCAGAGATAGACGGGGTCAGTTTTGTCGAAATCAGCACAGTTAGGTTCAACAGGCGTATGACACTGAACCAGCAGGATGAGAACGAGCCAGACGAATGATCAACGACACTCAATTGATATATAGTTAGCTGCAAATAACAAAGAAACGAGGAGGAGTTTTAATGGGTGTATTGGGTACAAAGCATCTTTTAAACATAGAGGATTTAAGCGCTGACGAGATATATATTGTACTAGACACTGCCCGCAGCTTCGAAGAAATAAACACCCGCACGATAAAAAAGCTCCCTACACTGCGGGGACGCACAATCATCAATCTTTTTTTAGAGAGCTCGACTAGAACAAGGATCTCGTTCGAGATAGCTGCAAAACGGCTTTCGGCAGACAGCATCAATTTCTCAGCCGATGCCTCTGCTACCCAAAAAGGGGAGTCATTGGTCGACACCGTTGAGACACTCGATGCCATGGGTCTGGACATGATCGTCATTCGGCACTCATATGCCGGCTCTCCCCATATGCTTACACAGCATACCGATGCAGCAATTATCAACGGGGGAGACGGAAAACACCAGCACCCTACCCAAGCCTTGCTCGACATGTACACAATGCGGGAGCACTTTGGCTATATCAAGGGCTTGAATGTGGCGATTGTCGGGGATATCAGCCATTCCCGTGTTTTCGGGTCATTGGCACCAGGCTTGAGCCTATTGGGAGCAAACGTGACAGCTATAGGGCCGAAGACCTTGATGCCTGCTTATCCTGAGGCCTTAGGTGCCAAGGCACTGTATTCCCTTGACGATGAGCTTGAGAATTATGATGTCGTCTACATGCTGCGCATCCAACAAGAGCGTCTGGAACGGTCGCCTTTCCCGTCGCTCCGCGAATACTCCAGCCAATATGGGATTAACCTAGAGCGTCTGGCAAGGATGAAAGACGAGGCAATCATCATGCACCCAGGGCCGGTAAACCGTGGAGTCGAGCTCAACAGCGAGACGATCGATATCGCCAACAACCTGTTGCTTGACCAGGTCCATGCCGGGGTGGCTGTGCGCATGGCCTTGATGTACTTGCTCTTAGGAGGTGATCAAGATGGAATTGCTGCTTAGAGGCGGCCTTTGTGTCGATGCTAGGGCTGGTCTACCAGAGCCGGTGCCTCTCGATGTCGTAATCGAGGACGGATACATCAAGGGGCTTCGTGCCCCTGGGCTGGCTGAGGACAACGGAGCCAAGACCATCGACCTGCATGGCAAGTTCATAGTCCCAGGACTGATGGACATGCATGTGCATTTGCGCGATCCCGGCCAAGAGTACAAAGAAGACATCGTCTCTGGGACACGGGCTGCGGCAATGGGGGGTTTTACAGCTGTTCTGGCCATGCCCAACACACAGCCGGTGATCGACAATGGCGCCCAGGTCCGCTATGTCTTAGAAAAGGCGAAGGACCATGCTTGGGCCCGTGTATATACTACAGGATCGATAACATTAGGCCAGAAAGGCGAGGCCCTGGCAGAGATGGCAGACATGGCCCGGGCTGGAGCGGTAGCGTTTACCGATGACGGGAGGGGAGTCCAAGACAGCGGCTTGATGCGCCTAGCGATGGATTATTTAGCAGGTCTGGAGAAACCCTTGCTTTCGCACTGCCAAGTCGAGGACCTGGTAGGCAGCGGCCAAGTAAACGAGGGGGTCATGTCGACAAGGCTGGGACTGACAGGATGGCCTGCGGCCGGCGAGGAGGTACAGATCGCCCGCGACATAGCACTTGCGGAGCTGACCGGTGCCTCTTTGCATATCCAGCATCTGTCTACCAAGAAAGGGCTTGAGCTGGTCCGGGAGGCAAAGCTTAAAGGCTTGCCAGTCACATGCGAGGCGAGCCCGCACCATTTGTTTTTAGACGAGTCGGCCTTAGACGAGCACTATGACACTAACTTGAAAATGAACCCTCCCTTACGCACCGCCCTCGATGCTTCAGCGCTACGGGCAGGGCTTATAGAGGGAGTGGTCGACTGCATAGCAACAGACCACGCCCCACATGCCAGCCACGAGAAGATGTTGGAATTTGAAATAGCCCCCTTCGGTGTGACAGGCTTGGAAACAGCTTTAGGGCTTGTCTTGACCGAGTTGGTGAATACCGGTGAAATGACGTTGGCTACATTGGTCGAGCGAATGTCACACAAGCCTCGAGAGATCCTAAACATTGCCGATGTAAGCCTTTCAGCAGGGAGTTTTGCCGACCTAACGGTAATCGATCTTGATAAAAAATGGATTGTGAGTGCCGATAGCTTTACTTCAAAATCGAATAACAACGCCTTCATCGGTTTTGAGCTACAAGGCAAGGCCAGCGATGTCTTTATCGCTGGAGCCCAGACGCTAGAGAACGGAGTCCTTCATGAAAAATGAGGGAATGCGGGCGAGAATGATAAACCTGCTGGGCAAGCAGCCGGAGCCGCCAGAGGCGCCCGAGGCGCTGCAGGCAGCCGAGGCGCCAGAAGCAGCCGAGCCGCCACAGGCAGCCGAGCCGCCCGAGCATCTCGAGCCGCCACAGGCGCCGGAAGCCACCATCGCCCAAACCAGCCCAACCTCAGCCGCTGCCGATACACCGGCAGCCCCTGCATCCAGCAAAGCGCCCGCCGCAGTAAAGCCTGCCAAGGCGCCGATGGCGGTGCTGATGCTCGAGGACGGGTCTTGCTTCGTCGGAACGAGCTCGGGGGTCCCCGGCGAGGAGATAGGCGAGATCAGCTTCAACACTGCCATGATCGGATATCCTGAAGTAATCTCCGACCCGGCCAATGCCGGCCAGATCGTCATGCTCACTTATCCCCAAGTTGGCAATTACGGAATAGCCAGAGCCGACTTGGAAAGCGACAGCCTCTGGCTAAAAGCCCTGGTCACTCGGGAGATATGCCCTACTCCCTCTAATTATCGCTGCGATATCAGCCTGCCTGACTTCCTGGCCGAGCAAGGCATCGTCGGAATCACTGGCATTGACACCCGTTCCCTGACGCACGTCTTGCGGGAGAAGGGCGCAATGCAGGCGATAGTCTCGACAGTCGATTTGAACCCTGACTCGCTGCTGCAAAAAATCCACAATGCCCCGCGCTCCGAGGATGACAATCTAGTGGCTAAGCTAAGCTGTGACAAGCCCTACCTCTTCGAAATGAACGACCAGCACGCCTCCTGGTTCGACCCTGTCACAGAAGCCTGCATGAAGGTCATCGCCGTCGACTTGGGAGTCACCTGCTCGTCGCTAAACGACCTCGTCCGCCTGGGCTGTGCCGTCATCGTCGTCCCTTGGGACACCAGCACAGCAGATATCCTCGGCTACCAGCCCGACGGGGTGGTTTTCTCCACAGGCCCTGGAAACCCCAGTGCTTTGGGCGCGACCATCGAGGCTGCCGCCGACTTGATGGGCCGCCTGCCCATATTGGGGATCGGCCTAGGGCACCAGGTGCTGGCGCTGGCTGCCGGCGGGGAGGTCGAGAAGATGAAAAACGGGCATCGCGGGCCCAACTACCCGGTCAGCAGCCTGGCCAGCGAGAAAGTAGCCATCAGCTCGCAAAACCATGGATACACGGTGCGTTTTTCGTCTATGGGGATAAGACCGCCGCAAACCGCCGACGAGGGCGAGGCAGACGTGCTCGTAAACCAAAAGTATGGCCGTGTGCAGCTAAGCGAGACAAACCTCAACGACCAGACAGTGGAGGGGCTTCGCTATTTGGACGTCATGGCAGTTGGTGTGGAATACCAGCCCGAGGTAGCAGGCGACAGCCAGGAGATGAATGCCTATAACAGCTTTATCCAGTTGATTTCGACATACATGGCCTTAGAGGAAGCTAGTTCGAAGTAAGAGAGGCAAGCAATGCCTAGACGCACTGACATCAATAAAATACTGCTGATCGGTAGTGGGCCGATCGTTATCGGCCAAGCCTGCGAGTTCGACTACTCAGGCACCCAAGCCTGCAAGGTCTTGTTAGAGGAAGGGTACGAGGTAGTCTTGGTAAACTCCAATCCGGCGACGATCATGACCGACCCCCAAATGGCTACGCGCACCTATATCGAGCCGCTGACGGTGAAGTCGCTCACGCAGATCATCGAGCTCGAAAAACCCGATGCCCTGCTGGCCACGATGGGCGGCCAGACCGCACTGAACCTGGCTGTCGAGCTGTCAGACGCCGGGGTTTTGGACGCCAACGGGATCGAGCTGATCGGCTGTGACTTAAAGGCCATCCGAACCGGCGAGGACCGTAAGCTGTTTGCCGAGGCGATGCGCGAGATCGGCCTGGAATGTGCCAACAGCGGCTATGCCTACTCGGTGGCCGACGCCGAGGCCCTAGCCGAGCAAATGGGCTATCCCTTGGTGCTGCGCCCCTCGTACACCCTTGGCGGGGCAGGGTCAGGGATTGCCTACAACCTGGACGACTTGCGTGAGATCGTGAGCCAGGGACTCTCCTTGTCACGGGCCGGGGAGGTCTTGGTCGAAGAAAGCGTGATCGGCTGGAAAGAGATCGAGATCGAGGCGATGCGCGACCGCAAAGGCAACGGCATCATCATCTGCTCGATCGAAAACCTCGACCCCATGGGGGTGCATACCGGGGACAGCATCACAGTCGCCCCAGCCATGACGCTGACCAAGATGGAGTACCAGCGCATCGCCAAGGCTTCTTTGGACATTATGCAACAGGTCGGGGTCAATGGGTCTGGGTCGAATATCCAGTTTGCCATCAACCCTGCCGACGGCCGCGTTTTGGTGATCGAAATGAACCCCCGGGTCTCCCGCTCCAGCGCCCTGGCCTCGAAGGCCACCGGCTTCCCGATCGCTAAAATTGCGACAAAGCTAGCAATTGGATACGCACTAGACGAGATCCAAAACGACATTACCGGGCTGACTAGCGCATGTTTCGAGCCGTCGATCGACTATGTCGTAGTCAAGTACCCCCGCTTCACCTTCGAGAAGTTCAAAGGCACTGAGACAGTGCTCGGGACCCGGATGAAGGCTGTTGGGGAGGTGATGGCGATCGGCCGTACCTTCGAAGAGGCCTTGGGCAAGGCCATCCGCTCCCTCGAGACCGGCCGTGCCGGGCTAGGGGCTGACGGAAAGGACGAGTTCGACGAGGAGCGCTTCTGGGACCTTGTGACGCTGGCCACCGAAGACCAGCTTTTCTACATAGCCGAGGCCCTAAGGCGCGGTTCCAGTGTGCAAGACATCCATGCGGCAAACAGCATCGATCCCTGGTTCTTGCATCGCATCAAGGAGATCGTGGACGTACAAGAGTCCATTAGGGGCCGCGACCTCTACGACCTCAGCTCCTCAGAAATGCACCAGGCCAAGCGGTTCGGACTGTCCGACATCCAAATCGCCCATCTGACCGGCAGCAGCGAGCCCGAAGTCCGAAGATGCCGGACGATGCTCGGTGTTCTCCCGATATTTAAAATAGTCGACACCTGTGCCGGCGAGTTCGCCAGCCGCTCCGGCTATTTCTACAAGACCTACGACCGCGGGGCAAGCGAGGTGCACCCCGGCCGGCGGGCGCGAGCCGTCATTTTGGGCGCCGGCCCGAACCGCATCGGCCAGGGCATCGAGTTCGACTACTGCTGTGTGCATGCTGCCTATGCCTTGTCCGACATCGGGTACGAGACGGTGATGATCAACTGCAACCCCGAAACGGTCTCGACTGACTACGATACGTCTGACCGGCTCTATTTCGAGCCGCTGACCTTTGAGGACGTGATGGATGTTTTAGAGGTGGAGAAGCCCGAGGGTGTCTTGGTGACCCTGGGCGGGCAGACCCCCTTGAAGCTCGCACTGCCTTTGCTGGCAGCAGGCGTGCCGATTATGGGCACCCAGCCAGAGGCGATCGACTTGGCCGAGGACCGGGAGCGTTTTGCCGCTCTGATGGACTCGATGCAGGTAAGCTACCCGCCTTCAGGGACTGCTGCCAGCCATGAAGAGGCCCTCGATGTGGCACAGCGCCTGGGCTTTCCGCTGCTCGTCCGGCCCAGCTATGTGCTAGGCGGCCGAGGCATGGTCATAGCCTACAACCAAGAGTACCTGGAAAACTACATCTACGAGGCTGCCCGGGTCACTCCTGACCATCCGGTCTACCTCGACCACTTCTTGGAGAGTGCCATCGAGGTCGACGTCGACGCCATCTCTGACGGCGAGCGGGTATACATCGGCGGCATCCTGGAGCATATCGAAGAAGCCGGTATCCATTCAGGGGACTCCAGCTGCTGCCTGCCTCCCTTCTCCTTGTCGGAGGCCATTATCTCCGACATCTCCGATATAACCCGCCGCCTGACTCTGGCTGTCGGGGTCAGGGGACTGGTCAACATCCAGTTTGCTGTCAAGGACACCCAGGTCTATGTGCTGGAAGTCAACCCTCGAGCGTCGCGTACGGTGCCGTTTACCTCGAAGGCCAGCGGGGTCCCGCTGGCCAAATGCGCTGCACGGGTCATGGCTGGGCAAACGCTTGACCAGCTGGGCCTGCCGATCGACACTCGCATCCCCAAGAACTACAACGTCAAAGAGGCCGTCATGCCTTTCGGGCGTTTTCCGGGGACCGACATCATCTTAGGCCCTGAGATGAAATCGACCGGGGAGGTAATGGGCATTGGCTCGAACTACCCGACGGCCTATGCGAAGGCGGCCTTGTCCATCGACTATTCGCTGCCTATGGAAGGCGTGGTCTTTGTCACGGTCAACGACGGGGACAAGCGCGCCATTATCTCTGTCGTGAACAACCTGGTCCATCTGGGCTTTTCGATCATCTCGACAGAAGGGACGGCAAAAACCCTCAAAGCTGCGGGCCTGCCGGTGACCCCGGTGAAGAAGATCCAAGAAGAACATCCCAATATCGCTGACGAGATCGCTGCCGGACAGGTCCAAATGATGATCAACATCCCCTATGGCCAAGAGACCCGGGGAGATGCTTTTCGGCTGCGCACCTTTGCCGTCCGGCATGGCCTTTGCTACGCTACTACCCTAGCTGGAGCAAATGCTATGGTATGTGCTATGGAGGTTGCCCAACGCGATGCCTTAGGTTCTCAAGAGCTGATGCCCATCGCCCTCCAAGACATCAACCAATGGGACGGCCTGGACAGGCTGAACAAGAGAAACGAGAGGATCGACTATGGGCAACAGGCATTGGAACTGTAGCCTTATCAAGCCGACCGATAGGAAGACGACTATATGATCACAGCTGACGCAACCATAATCACCAACACCAACCTCACAGGCGATCTTTGGCAGGCTGTCTTGAAGGTTGCCGAAATACCAGAAATGGTCGTGCCCGGACAATATGTGCACCTGCAGCTGAAGCAAAGGCCGGAGCATATGCTGCGCCGCCCCTTCTCCGTACACAAAGTGCTGGTCACAGACGATGAGCCTGACCAGCTGGTAATCACCTACCAGACCGTGGGCCAGCTGACCGGGCATCTGGCCGGGCTGAAGCCAGGCGAGACGGTGAACCTGCTTGGGCCCTTGGGCCAGGGCTGGCGTCTGCCGGTGCGTATCAAACGGGCGCTTTTTGTCGGCGGGGGAGTCGGCTGGGCCGCGCTGGCCATGGCCGCCGGCAGCCTGTCGGCCTTTAGTGTGGAGACACACTTGCTGGTCGGTGCCAGGAACGCCGACTACCTAGAGGCCTTGTCTATAGGGATAAACGACCGGTCTTATCCCCTTAACCTGTACGGCTCGGAAAGCGAGGTCGGCTCGTCGTTCATCCACCTGGCCACAGACGACGGGTCAACAGGCCATCACGGGATGAATACCGAGCTGCTAGACGACTTGCTGGACGCCTACGAGTTCGACTATATAGCTACTTGCGGGCCTGAGCCGATGCAAAGGATCGTGGCGATGAAGGCCATCAGCCTCGGTATCAGCTGCGAGGTCAGCTTGGAGCGTCGCATGGCCTGTGGCTTGGGCTCCTGCTTAAGCTGCACAGTCGCGACACACAAGGGAAACCAAAAGGTCTGCTCGGACGGGCCGGTTTTTGATGCAGGAGAGATCATATGGTAGACCAGACGTTGGGCTTGCAGGTCGATCTGGCAGGCTTGCAGCTAAAAGTGCCCTTGACAGTAGCATCAGGGACCTTTGGCCCGGGCCAGAACTTTGCGGAACTGTGGTTAGACCAGGGCTTGGCCAAAGACCGGCAGCCTTTCTCGTATTTAGGGGCCTTGACCACAAAAGGCATCTCCAATGTGCCATGGGCAGGCAATCCAGGGGTCCGGATCGACGAGACGGCAAGCGGCATGCTGAACTCGATTGGCTTGGAGAACCCAGGAGTGGAAGCCTTTTGCCAAGAGGACCTGGTCTGGCTAGCCAGCCAAGGCGTTCCCATAATCGTCAATGTCAGCGGGCATACGCTTGACGAGTACCTCGAGGTGATTGCGCGTCTGGAGCAAGAGCCGGCAGTCAGCGCCTATGAGCTGAACATCTCGTGCCCCAATGTGGACAGCGGCGGCATGACCTTTGGCGTCGATGCCTTGGCTGCAGCCGAGCTGGTCTCAGCCTGCCGGCTGGCAACCAAGCGCCCACTGATTGTGAAACTGACCCCGAACGTTACAGACATCACAGAAATCGCCTGTGCGGCTGAAGCTGCCGGAGCCGATGCTCTGTCGCTGATCAATACTGTCGCCGGCATGAGCATCGACTTGAAGAGCCGCAAGCCGGTCTTCGACAGGGTGCTGGCCGGCCTGTCTGGCCCGGCTATCAAGCCGATTGCCCTCTGGGCGGTCTATCGGGTCTATGAGGCAGTCGACATCCCACTGATCGGCATGGGCGGTGTGCGAAATGCAAGCGACGTTATAGAGTTCATGTTGGCTGGTGCAAGCCTTGTCGCTGTCGGCAGCCATAACTTCACAGACCCTTTAGCCATACCGAGAATATATACTGAGCTAGTCGATTGGTGCGAGAAGAACGAGATAAGCGAGGTCAAAAGCCTGATTGGAGCCCTGCATGACGCCTGATACAAAAGACGGCCTGCACTCACGATGTATCGTCGCCTTGGACTTGCCTAGACAAGAGTCGTTGGAGATCGCATCGTCGCTTAAAGGCATAGCCTCTTGGGTCAAGGTGGGCCTGACGCTTTTCTTCTTGGAAGGGCCCTCCATTGTCTATAGCCTAAAAGAGATGGGCTTCAAGGTGTTTGCCGACCTGAAGCTCTTTGACATCCCGCATCAAATAGAGGGGGCGGCAAGGAGCCTGGTAACGATCGGTGTCGATATGTTCACCTTGTATGCACTAGGCGGCCTCTCGATGATGCAGGCAGCGCGGGCAGGGGCAGACGAGGCCTCCCAAAGCAGGCCAGGCCAAGCGCCAAAGATACTGGCCGTGACAGTGCTTACATCCATGGACCAAGAAGTGCTTCAGCAAACGGGGATCAGCAATGGCCTGGACGACCAGGTAAAAACGCTTGCCAGTCTGGCTGTCGAGGCAGGTATGGACGGCCTGGTGTCTTCTCCCCTTGAAATAAGAATGCTGCGTAGCCAGGTGCCCAAGGACAAACTGATCGTCACACCAGGCATCCGGCCTTTGGGATCGGAGAACAACGACCAAAGCCGTACCGCTACTCCAAAGACCGCAATCGACGAGGGCGCCGACTTTATTGTCGTTGGCCGTCCTATAACGGCTGCCCTGGATCCTGCCCAGGCATTTATTAGCCTTTTTGACTGAAAGGGGCATTTATGGACTATCCTTTGCACGAACCACTGTCAGATGACGAGATCGTAATGATTCTAGAAGAGACCAAGGCTGTTCGAAACGGTCATTTTAAATTGACCAGCGGCAAGCATTCAGATACTTATATACAATGTGCTAGGGTGCTCGAAAGACCTCGTTTAACAAAAACCTTAGCAACTGAAGTGGTTAATCGTCTACCAGACGATATTCGCCATAGCATCGATTTGGTGGTATCGCCTGCTGTAGGGGGGATTCTTTTTGGCTTCGCTATAGCAGATGTCTTGGACTGTCCGATGGTCTTTACCGAACGGGTCGACGGATCGATGACATTACGTCGGGCATTTGAAATCCCTGTCAACGCTTCAGTACTGATTGCCGAGGATGTGGTAACATCAGGAGGTTCTGTTGCCGAAGTAGCTAATGTGGTAAAAGCAAGTGGTGGCTTAGTGGTTGCTGTGGCAGCTCTTGTTGACCGTGGCGGAGAGATCAAATTTGATGAACCCTTCTACCCTTTATTGCGCAGAGAGACTCCCTCCTGGGATCCAGACGAGTGCGAGCTCTGCCGGCAAGGGGTGAAAATAGATTCACCAGGAAGCCGTGAATTGAATAAAAATTGAATAAAGTGGTATATTGTGAGCTTTTAGGACAGCTTCACTATGTAACAGAAAGTATGCGGATTTTGGGTGGAAATATCCGTTCTATTCCCAGAAACGGTTTGTTGACAGCCTTCGTGGAAAGCGAATAAAATACTCCAAATACTTGATTCTTTGTTGCATAAACCATACAATTCGAAACAGTAAATTGTCGATAAGGAGAAATTATGGCACTGCCTCAACTGACTGACGAAGAACGTAAAGTAGCGCTAGAAAAGGCCAAACTAGCACGCAGTGCGCGTGCGGCATTGCGCGCCGAGATTAAAAACGGCGATGTGACCATCGCTGATGTTTTAGCTGAGAGAGACAATCCGGTTATTGACAAGATCAAGGTACTCAGTTTGATCGAGTCGTTGCCTGGTTACGGTAAGGCAAAAGCTTCTAAGTTGTTAGAAGAGCTCGGCATCTCGGAGACACGACGTGTCAAGGGTTTAGGTGAGAGGCAGAGAGCGGCCTTACTTGAGCGCTTGGGGTGATGAGCATCATGTCCGGAAAGCTCTTTGTGGTTTCCGGGCCATCTGGTGCTGGTAAAGGTACTTTGTTGGCCCAGGTCATTCCTGGGCTCGGAAACATTCATGTGGCTGTTTCGGTTACGACCAGACAGCCTCGTCTAGGTGAGATAGACGGAGTCGACTATTTCTTCTTTGACGACTGTCAGTTCGACGAGCAGATCGCTTCAGGCGGTTTGTTGGAGTGGGCGGCAATCCATCAGGCGCGGTATGGGACTTTGAGGTCTGAAGTGTTAGACGCCCATGCTCAGGGTCTTGATGTCGTTTTAGAGATAGACCCTCAGGGGGCCCGGCAGGTCAAAGCGGCGTTTCCTGAGGCGGTTTTGATCTTTATCGAGCCGCCGTCGATCGAAGAGCTGCGCCGTCGCCTGTACGAACGAGGCACTGAGAGCGAAGCAGCAATCGAGGAAAGAATAAAGACGGCTGTCAAAGAGCTTGAGACAAAACCCGAATACGACAAAGTCATCCTAAACGACGATCTGGAGGCCGCTGCCCAAGAGCTTAGCCTATACATGCAAGGTATTGTCGATTGACTAAAGAAGGTTGAATTGAACCAAGACGAAAAAACCAAAGCAAGCAAGAAATCGCTGATGGAACCTTCCATCGATGACTTGTTAAGCAAAGCTGAAAACGACCGTTTTCTCTTATGTGCTGTTGCCTCTGAACGGGCACGTGACATCAATGACATGATGCGCGGACAGCGCGACCGAGCCCTAGCCTTGCAGTCGGCTTCACAAATTGCCCAGTTTGCTGGACGCAAGCCGCTGTCATTGGCGATGGAAGAGATCGCCCGCGATGAGGTTAGCTATGACCGACAGAAGTTCGAAGAAGAAATCTCTTAGCTCTTCTGGTTTAGACACAATCCAATATGTGGTTTTAGTGCACTGCCATGAGATCTCCTTAAAAGGCCATAACCGTGCACGCTTCGAGCGTCTCTTAATCCAGAACATCACGCAAAAGCTGAGCTTTGAGTTCGACGAGCTGCCCCCGGTCAAGCGCTTTGCTGGCCGGGTGCTTGTCAGCCTGAACAGCACTCAAGACGCCTTCCAAGCGGCAGCCTTGATTGCTGATGTCCCTGGAGTGGTCAGGGTCTCGGTCGGACTGCGTTTGGCGCAGGATCTTGACCTGATCTACCAAAAAGCCTTGGACCTTGCTTTGGCAGAAGAGCCTTTTGATAGTTTCAAAGTCAACGCCCGGAGGGCTAACACTGACTTCCCGATTGACAGCATGGAGCTTAACCGGTCTTTGGGAGCATGGCTAAATGAGCGATTAGTAGATAAAAAAGTACAAATGCATAATCCTGATCTGACGATACATTTAGAAATGATCGGTGCCTCGGCTTTTTTATACACTCATACCCAAACCGGGATAGGCGGCCTGCCAGTCGGATCTGGTGGTAAAGTTGTTTCATTGCTATCAGCTGGGATAGACTCGCCTGTAGCCAGCTGGCGCATGCTAAAGCGTGGCGCCCAGGTCATCGGCCTGCATTTTTCAGGGCGGCCAGAGACGGACAGCACATCCGAATACCTTGTCCGACAAATAGCAGGGCGCCTTGATGCCTATGGCGGCTTGCACAAGTTGGCGGTTGTGCCCTTTGGCAGCTATCAGCGCGAGATTGCCTCGCTGGTACCGGCGCCGCTGCGGGTGGTCTTTTATCGCCGCTTGATGTTCTGCGTAGCCGAGGAGCTAGCCTTCCAAGAGGGCGCCAGAGCCTTGGTCACCGGAGAGTCGCTCGGCCAAGTAGCCTCGCAGACCCTCGATAACATCCGAGCAATCGATGCCGTTGCCAACCTGCCGGTACTTAGGCCCTTGATCGGCATGGACAAGCTCGAGATCATCGCCCAAGCCGAAAGGATCGGGACATTTGAGATCTCCAGCCAAAAACACGAAGACTGTTGCACCTTGTTTACCCCGAAAAACCCAGAGACCCACGCCAGCCTCAGCAAGGTGGATAAAACCTGGGCTAGCCTGCCCATAAGCCATTGGCTTGAAGGAATCATGTCCGAGATGGAGTTCGTTGACCTTCTCCGCACAAACATGAATCCTTACGAGCAGGCATATGAGCCAGGGGTGCTGGCATGAGCCTTTTTGGAGAGATCATCAAAGTGATCGTTATCGGTTTGGTCGAAGGAGTCACAGAGTGGCTGCCTATCTCTTCGACAGGCCATATGATTATTGTCAACGAGTTTGTAGAGCTGGATGTGTCTCCTGATTTTCTTAAACTTTTCCTTGTGGTGATTCAGCTGGGGGCTATCCTGGCTGTGATCGTGCTTTACTTTAAGCGTTTGAACCCATGGGACCGGCAAAAGAACGACCGTGAGAGGCATGATACTTTCGACTTATGGGCCAAAGTGATAATCGCCAGCGTTCCTGCAGCAATCATTGGGCTCCTGTTCGACGATTGGGTCGAAGAGCACTTCTTCAACGCGTTCATAGTAGCCCTGGCCTTGATCGTCTACGGCTTTGCTTTCATTGTGGTGGAACGCATGCACGGCGAGGTCAAACAGCCTCTGCACATGCGACGCTACCGTGTCGGCGACCATGAGAGCGACGAGCTGGATAAGATCACATTGATGCAGGCTATAGGCATAGGCTGCTTTCAGTGCCTGGCAATCGTCCCTGGAACCTCACGGTCAGGCTCGACTATCCTAGGCGGCCGGATCCTTGGAGTGTCGCGGCGGGCAGCTGCGGAGTTCTCGTTTCTGCTGGCTATCCCTGCTTTGTTTGGCTGGAGCCTGCTTAAGATCATAAAGACTTTGGTAATCGATCATTTGGCGGTCAAAGCCAGCGAGTGGCTGCTTTTGTTGATAGGAATATTTGTAGCTTTTATGGTATCATTACTTGTGATAAGGTTTTTGGTCAACTATGTGCAAAAACACAGCTTTGTGGCTTTCGCTTGGTACCGTATCGCTTTAGGCGCAGTCGTCATCTTGTACTTTGCCTTTACCGGCGGCCTCTTTGCCTAATCAGTCTCAGCCAACGCAGCCACATGGGCTGTTAGGGCTGTTATAACGTATCATGTGTGTTTGAAAGCTCGCACTTGTTGCTTGAATATGAAGGAAGAGTAAAAATGTCGCAAAACAACGAAAACAGACAAGGGCTAAGGCTACATAAGCAACAAGCAAATAATCTCGGATCAGCACGGCAACACAACAATTGCGAGCATTGTGGGGAGAGCCAGCCAGGATGCGACTGCTGCAGCCTGGGCTGCTCGGCAAGTAGCCTGCCTGAAGCTGGGCCAAGTGCTGACGACGGTGGCGATGACGAGGGGGACGACCAAACAGGAGAGGCTTCGACGAGCCGTCCCGGCGGCGACGACGACGATGATGCCCCTGGCGACGACGACGATGCCCCTGGCGAGTCAGACGACGACGATGATGATGACCATGGCGAGTCAGACGACGATGAGAGCTTCCTTTTCCCGTCGAATGTCTGGCTGACGGTTTCTGGGGCTGCCCTGGCTCTGGGCCTTGTCTTTGACCTTATCCCGATAAAGCCGCTTGGCGAGACTCTGGCCGAAACACTGAGCATGGTGTTTGCCTTGATGGCGGCGGTTTCGGGCCTGATGATCATTGGCCCGGAGCTGGTGGAAGCAATCAAAAGCCGGCATGCAAATATAAACATACTGATGTTTATCGCTACCGTTGGTGCGATTGTACTTAAACAATACAACGAGGCCGGAGCTGTAATATTCTTATACTGTGTCGGCGAGCTTTTGGAACGCCAAGCTGTCAACAAAAACCGCGCCTCGATCAAAAAGCTGATGGACTTCACCCCTTCCCTGGTGCATATCCTCCAAGACGACGGGTCAATCGTAGACGTCCGGCCCGAATCGGTCCCGCTTGGCTCGACCTTGATCTTGCGTCCGGGTGAAAGGCTAGCCCTCGACGCTTCTATCAGCTCGGGCAGTGCACATGTGGACGAGTCGGTTGTGACAGGCGAGTCAATGCCGCAGCTGCGTAGCCAAAACGACCGGCTCTATGCCGGATCGCTTTGCCTGGACGGTAGCTTAAGGTGCAGAACCTTTGCGACAGTCGAAGACAGCTCGCTCGCCCGCATTGTCAAATACATCGAGGAGGCCCAGTCCAAGCGCAGTCCCTATGAGCGCTTCATCAACCGCTTCTCGCGTTACTATACCCCGGCAATGGTAATAATAGCTAGCATTGTAGCTATAATACCTCCTCTGGTGTCGATGGCCGGTGCCTGGGACTTAGGCAGCTTCGATGTCTGGCTGTATAGGGCCTTGTCGCTGTTGGTTATATCCTGCCCCTGTGCATTAGTAATAGCAGCACCAATAGCTATTGTCAACGGTATATCGCATGCAGCAACAAACGGCATCCTGGTCAAAGGCGGAGCCTATATCGAGCTTGCTGCAAAAGTAAACGTCCTAGCCTTCGATAAGACCGGGACCTTGACAAAAGGCAAGCCTGAGCTTACTGATGTTATCGCTTTACCCGATGCCTTAGCCAAGTGGGAAGGCCAGGCAAAAGGGCAAGTGCTTGGCATGGCTGCCCTGCTGGAACAAGACTCCAACCATCCCTTGGCCCAAGCCATCATCAGGGCGGCCGGGCATGTCCAGCCATTTCAGGCTCAGATACACGATGCTACCGAGATTGCCGGTATGGGGATAAAAGCAAGCCTCGACGCCAAGCTGGCTTTGATCGGTTCGAGGCCCTTCGTGTCCCAGTACATTGACATAGACCAAGAGACTACTGGCCTGATCGCCCAAGCTGAGGAACTTGGGGCAAGCACCTTGGTCTTGGCATACGACAGCCAGGCCCTAGCGGTCTTTTGCCTGCGGGATGTGATCAGGCCAGAAGCAGCGAGTATGGTAGCTGGCCTCAACGACATGTCCAAAGGCAGGATCACTACAGTCATGCTGACTGGTGACAATGCTAGGACTGCCCAGACAATCGCCCATGAGGCCCACATCTCGCGGGTGCATGCTGGGCTTTTGCCCGAAGACAAGCAGAATTACATCAATAGCCTGGCCAGCGAGCTAGGCACTGTCGCTTATGTTGGCGACGGGATCAACGACGCCTTGGCGCTCTTTACTGCAGACATCGGCATAGCTATGGGGGCAGCGGGAAGCGATATTGCCATGGAAGTGGCCGACATTGCCCTGATGTCTGACAATATCAGCCTCCTGCCGAAATTCTTCGCATTGGCCAAGAAGCTGATGCAGACTGTCCGCATCAGCGTGGTGGCGACCCTGGCGGTAAAAATGACCGTGATGGCCTTGGCGATCTTTGGCCTGTCCCAAATGTGGATGGCCATCGCTGCCGACGTGGGAATGCTGATTGTGATTTTGCTGTACGCAATGCGCCTTGGCGTCAGGCTGGACCGTTAGCTTGGATATAGGCACCAAAACCTGACAGCTGCAGGCGGTCCAAGCTTAAGCTTCTCTACGAGCGGTATGTAGCCCGTTCCAGCCTCAGTAAGGCAGCTTTGCGGCTTAAGCCCCCGCCATATCCGGTGAGCAATCCTCGCGCCCCGAGCACGCGGTGGCAGGGGACGATCAGCGATATCGGGTTTTTCCCGACAGCCCCGCCGACGGCTTGGGCGGCGGGAGGGCGCAGCCGGCCTTCTTGGGCTTGGAGGAGCGCGGCTATCGTGCCATATGTCGTAGTCTCCCCATAGGGTATTTCTTGCAACAGCGACCAGACTGCCAGTTGGAACGGCGAGCCGATGAGGCTTATCGGGACGGGCAAGGCAGGGTCTTCTCCAGAAAAATAGACAGCAAGCCATTCAGCAGTTGCCTTAAGAACTGGGTGGTCGGCACTAGGCTCCGTGCCTGCTAGGCGATCGGCTGGAAACGAGTTCAAATAGGTGTCATAAAACCAAAGCCCCGTCAGAGCCAGGTCGTTGGCAGTAGCGATGATTTCGCCTAGGGGGCTCGGAAAAATTGCATAATGAGTGGTATCCATGCAGGTATTGTAGTACAGTGAAGGCGAAAAACCCACCCAAAGGGAAGGAGAATTCCGTGAGCACACTGGCATATAAAATACTTGGCGAGCACCTGATAGAGGGAAGGCTCGTCCCTGACGAGCGGGTGCGGATCCGTATCGACCAGACCCTGACTCAAGATAGCACCGGCACTATGGTCTACCTGCAGCTAGAGGCGATGGATATCGGGCAGGTTGCTACTGAGCTCTCTGTGGCCTATATCGACCATAATACCTTGCAGACCGGTTTCGAGAATGCCGACGACCATGCCTTTATCCAGAGTGTCGCAGCCAGGCATGGCATAACCTTCTCTAAGCCAGGCGGCGGCATTTGCCACCAGCTTCACCTAGAGAACTACGGCATCCCCGGCAAGACCTTGCTGGGCAGCGACTCGCATACGCCGACTGGTGGGGGCTTGGGCATGCTGGCAATCGGTGCCGGCGGGATGGACGTGGCGATTGCTATGGCTGACGCTAGCTATTGGCTTACCGTGCCGCGGGTCATTGGTGTCCGTCTTTTGGGACAGCTTCAAGCCTGGGTGTCAGCGAAGGACGTGATCTTGGAGCTGCTGCGCTTGAAGACCGTCAGTGGCGGGGTAGGCTACATCATCGAGTTCTTCGGCCCTGGGGTCGGCTCGCTATCGGTGACCGACCGCGCCACGATC
>WRNE01000016.1 GCA_009776725.1 Coriobacteriia bacterium | reverse complement strand
TGGAGCTGGTCATCGACCCGACCTGCTCGATCGTGCTGGAACGCCAGCCCGCCGAGGACGACATCATGCGGCGCCCGCCCCGCCAGCCCACCAGCCGGCTCTTAGACGCGCGTACCTTGCTGAAGAGCGTCTGCCAGGGCCTGACAATATTTGCCGCCTCGTTCGGCGTCTACCTGTTTATGCTCGCCGGCGGCAAAGGCGATGACGACGTGGCGCGCTCCATGGGCCTGGCGGTGATCATGCTGGCCAACCTGCTGCTGATCCAGGTCAACAGCTCGGACCGCGCCAGCATCTTCCACTCCATCCGGCGCTTGGCGACGGACTGGGTGATGTGGCTGGTGATAGTGGCGGTCATCGCCGGCCTGCTGCTGGTCTTGTACTCCCCCCTGAACGTCTACCTGCGCCTGGCGCCCTTGACGTCCGAGCAGCTGCTGCTAGTGCTGGGATTGGCCTGCCTCTCGGTGCTCTGGTACGAGCTGGTGAAGCTGGTCAAGCGCCTGCGCGCATAAGGGCGTGACCATGTGGATAAACCCGGGTTTATCCACATGATGGGAATGCTTTATTTCGTGTGTTTTCGGTTAATGGAGTGGTTATAGGCTGGATTGTTGACAAATACCATATGGAATACAAAAAACAGTTGTCGCAACCTGCTATTTTTTTAACTTGATAACCGCACCAAGGTTCCCTGCATAAAAATCGTTTTTTGACAGGATATAGAGGATACTCATATCCTCATTCTTCATCAGCGAGCCAATAAAACAGTCTTTTGTCTCGCCATGTATCCTAAATGTTATTCGCTCGTCGTCTTCAAACAACCCGATGGTCTCTCCTGTTGAAAGCGAGTAGCTATAAAAGACCGTTGTTTTATTATCAGTATACAAGCAGTAGAGTATTTCTGAATTCTTGAGAATAAAACCCGAATCCATCATTTCATACACATTGCCCCCATCAACCTCAATGATAAACTCGTTACTACCAGACTCTAGGTCATAGCTGTAAATTTTCCAGTTATTCATTCTATTCGCAGTTTCATACTCGTTAATACTGTAAATCATACGTTCGTTGTAGACCCCAAAAAACCGGTATGAATCGCGCCAATACGCATTGTTGTCCGCATCGTGATATTTTCCTAGCTCACCGCTGTCAAGCACACTTGTATTCCCTGTTTTGATGTCATAAATCAAATACGAGAACAGGACTGTCTTGTTTTGCATATGCCACATCATATAGTTATTGTAGGGGTCGTTCCAGGGGTCTTGCTCATCACTAAAACTTGAGTATGCACCGTTTTCCAAAGCTTCGTAGAACAGTTCCTCTGAAAGAAGAGGCTCTTTGTCGGCAGTTTCTTTTATTACCAAGAAGTCTTTTGCGGCAAGCTCAATCGAATGCTCTAACCCATCATCTAAGGATAAGGCATATAGCATTGTAGCCTCACCATTGTTCAAGTTGATTCCGATGACAGTGGTATCCTCTTGCGGATAATAATGCCCATCATGATATTCTTCGCAGTATTGATAGGTTGCTTCTATCCACGCGAAGTCACCTACGTAATAGACCCTACCGGCTAGGCCTATAAGTGTCCAGTTTCCAGGTTTGTTCTCACCTATATCAAGGGTGCTGACAGTTCTGATCACACCTGACCCCAATTCCATCTGTAGAAGATCGAATGAGTTCTTTTTGTCATCACGTTTGATTACATAGAAGCTCTCATCAAACAATGCTAGCCCGTAAGCACTGTTTACATAACTAATCCAGGCAAAACAATTTTCGTCATTGTGTTGGCAATTAGCCCGAGAGCAGATGATATAGGGCTTGTTCTCGGAGCAGTCAAGATACCACATTCTTCGATCTTTAAAATACACGAGACCCTTATCACAGTAACAGCCCATGTAGCCAAAGGCACTGGCGCCTATGACAAGATCCCTGTCTATACTAGATTGAACATTAATCTCATTAATGGTGTTGGCGCAACCATATAATGAAAACACCAATGCTAAAGTCGTAACTACCATTAATAGTTTTCGATACAGCCCTAGCATTCATCAACCTCCCCTCAGCCATATTTAGTATTCCAGAGACAAATGCTTCGAACAACAACGGGGAGCATAACCATAAAAGCCCCATCATTGCAAAAAAGCTGTTCTGATCGATACTAAATCTAACTACTATAATACTAACAGGAATATAACATGATCGGTGCCTAACCCATAGTTTTTAAGCAGGGGTATGTAAGTCTTGGCAATGCACTTGTCGATCAGTCTTGGTATAACATGGGAGCACTTGTACACGTAAGTATATAAGCAGCTATTCGACTCAATGATTTGCTCTCCAAGTTTTGCACACGAGAGACAGGAGCCGCCCATGCAACCGCAACAGCCGCCCGCGCAACCAAAAGCACCGCCCACGCAACCGCTACAGCCGCCCGCGCAAGCACCGCCCATGCAACCATCACTCATAAGCTCCAAGGCCCATAGCATTGTCATCAAGGGAGCCCGCCAAGGCAACCTCCAAAACATCGACCTGGAGATTCCCCGAAACCAGCTGGTCGTGCTGACCGGCCTGTCTGGGTCAGGCAAGTCCACCCTAGCGATCGACCTGCTCTTTCAAGAGTGCCAGCGGCGCTATCTGGAGGCATTGGGCATGTCAGGCATCGAAAAACCGGCTGTGGACTCGATCGCAAACATCTCCCCCGCAATACTCATCTCGCAAATGACTGCGAACCGCAACCCCCGGTCGACGGTGGGCACAATGACCGGGATCTACACCGACCTCAGGCTCATATACGAGAAGCTGCACACCAGGCAATGCCCCAACTGCCAGGCGATGATCCAAGCCTCCGCCTGCCGGGAGGAGACAGAAAAGGAAGGCGACCAGTACAAGGCCTTCACCTTTTGCAGCGAATGCGGAGAGCGACTTGCCAAGCTGACCAGCGACCAGTTCTCCTTCAACACCCGCGAGGGGGTCTGTCCCCACTGCCAGGGGCTTGGCCAGACCCTGGCCATCAACCCCCAAACCGCCATCGACGAGACCCTCTCGCTCGAAGACGGGGCAGTCGGCTTTTGGGACGGGACTTACGCGCTTTACTCGACCGAGTCGTTTTACGCCGCCCTTACGCACTTGGGCGTTCCAGTCAAAGCCAAGACCCCGGTCAACGCCTACACTGACAGCCAGAAGACGGTGCTCTACCATGGCATCGCAAGCGCCCAGGCAGCCGAGCTGTTCCCCGACACCATACAGCCGAAGACTGTTGCCGCCGGCAAGTTCGAAGGAGTCTACACGACCATCCTCCGCCGCGTCTCCGAGAAATCAGGCGACGCGGGCTACCTCGAGAAATACCTGACATACGCCGATTGCCCGACATGCAAGGGGGAGCGCCTGGCAGAGCCACCCCGTCTAGCCACTGTACATGGAGCCCGCTTGCCGGAGCTGTCGCAAAAGGCCCTTGACGAGGTCATGAGCTGGGCAAACGAACTACAAACAGGCCTTAATAATGTGGAGAAGACCTTGGCTGAGCGCTACCTGACAGACCTTGTTACAAGGGTAAGCCGCATTGTCCGGGTCGGTTTGGACTACATCACCCTAGACCGGCAGTCATCGACGCTTTCCGGTGGCGAGTCCCAGCGCTTGAAGCTGGCGGCAGCCCTGGACTCTGAGCTGACTGGGGTCATCTATATACTTGACGAGCCTACTGTCGGATTGCACGCCAAAGACACCCGAGACCTGGTGGCAGCCTTGAAACAGCTGCGTGACGAGGGGAACTCGGTCATCGTTATCGAGCACGACGAGGATGTCATGCGACAGGCTGACTATATCATTGACATCGGCCCGGGCTCGGGCAAGCACGGCGGGCGAGTGATTGGCCAAGGCAGCCTGCAAGAGCTGATGCAACAGAAGGGGTCAGTGACCGGCCAGTACTTGAGGCAAAAGTCAGAGGCGCAAGACGCCAGACTCGAAGAGCAGCAGCAGAAAGGATGGGCGCCTCAAGGCAGCCCAGGCCCAAGCCATGACGAGGCAGGCCGGCCCGCAAGCCCACCAGGGGAGGCGTTGAGCGTCCGCGGTGCTCTTCTCCACAACCTCAAGGGCGTCGACGTGGACATCCCCCTCGGAAAGCTCACCGTCGTGACCGGGGTGTCTGGCTCTGGCAAGACTTCGCTGGCCTTCGACGTGCTGGGGGCGGACTGGCTGCCACCCGAGGCAGGTAAGGTTATCGGCCTTGACCGATTCGACGGCATCGTGCGCATCGAGCAGGCTCCCTTAGCCAGGATGCGGCGGTCCAATGTCGCCACCTATACGGGCATTTGGACGGAGGTCCGCAGCATCTTCGCCAAGCAGCCCGACGCCCGGTCCAAGGGGCTTACCGCCAAGCACTTCTCGTTCAACACTGCCGGCGGGCGCTGCGAGGAATGCGGCGGCCTGGGAGTCGTCGAGAGCCACATGCTGTTCTTTCCGGACGCCGATGTGACCTGTCCGGTATGCGGCGGACTGCGCTTCATGGAAGATGTCCTAGCCGTGCAATTCGAGGGCCACTCCATCAACGGCGTCTTGCAGATGCCCATCGAGGAGGCCGCAGAAGTCTTTAGCGGCAACGCCAAGCTGAGGCGCATCACCAGCCTTCTGCTAGACGTCGGCCTGGAGTACCTGACGCTCGGGCAGACGCTGACCACCCTCTCCGGCGGCGAGGGTCAGCGCATCAAGCTGGTCAAAGAGCTGCTGGAGGCACGGGGCAGGCAGAGCCTCTATCTGATGGACGAGCCGACGACAGGGCTGCATCCTTTAGATGTGGAGAAGTTCTTGGCCTTGCTCTCAGCGCTGACCAAGGCTGGGAACACCGTGGTGGCAGTCGAGCACAACCTCCAGTTGATAAGGGCAGCCGACTGGGTGATCGACCTCGGCCCTGACGGCGGTAGCCGCGGTGGAGAGCTGATGTTTGCCGGGACGTTGGAGGAGATGCTTGCCAGCGGTGTGAGCTCGCATACTGCCGAGGCGCTGGCGGAGTACTGAGGCAGCCGCTAATAACAGCTTTTAAGCGCAAACACTAAGAAAGTGATCTTATCGGTTTATGGTATTGCTAAATATGACACTGGGATAGTATTGGTTCGGGCTGGCAGGAGACCCATTCATATAGAGGTCCACCCTGCCCAGCTCGACGAGCATGCCGTCGCTTATAGCATATTTTGCTAGAACGCCATCCCACCTCCCAGAAATAACATATAAGCAATCGTCAACTACAACACCGTTAGTCGGCCTATAGTTCACACTCTTCGATGCAAGCAGCTCGCCAGTCTTTGTACTGTAAATATCAATATCGCCATAACTGTCCGTTCTACTAAGGGAGCTGAAGACAAATAGCATGTCTTTATGCACGATAGTGCCACTGATTGAATTGCGGTCAGAAGTTAAAAATGGACTGACGCTGTCATCGTCTATCGAGTATGAAAAGACCTCAACTGGCTCCTCTGAACTGCGTGTTTGCGCTGGTCTGTGTGATTCGAAAAAGAACAAGCCGTTGCTTGATACCTGTGTAAAACGCATTGGTGCCATCACACCTTTGGAGCTTAGATTAATCTCATTGATTACATTCAGATTAGCATCATAACTTATGATATATGCATCATCATCAACATCTTGACCAAACGGCAGCCACAAGACATAGAGTACATCGTTTGCCAATATCATATCCCGAGGGAAGTAGCCTTCCCTTTGAAGGTACTGTACCCCGCCACTTTCAATATCAACCCTACTGATATAACCTGAGAAATTGAGATTGCTAGAAGCATAAGCATAATAATCGCCAGCAACTATGCAATTTATCGAAACCTGGTCAATACGAAACTCATTTATCGCTCCCGTGCCAATGTCTAGTGAAATAGCCTTCTTGTCATTTTGAAAGCCCTGCAGACCTTGGGGAATAAGCCAAAGCCTGCCACCCGACACAGTATTTTGCTGGATTTCGTTTATTAGCTGTGCATACGGGTACCTTATAACGTTGACCAAGGCAAGGTCGGTATCATAGAACTCGATATAGGATGTTCGCTTGATGTCAGTTGTCTTTACAATAGCAATTGAATAATCTGGGTTGTATGGTGTTATGATGTGCCCGCGCTCATAAGGTAAGGTGTCAGTAGATGGCGAGCAAGAAAAAGACCCGGTTGCCAATGAGACAATCATCAAGCATATAACGAACCGATTTATGCTTCTGTTGCTGATAATAGGCTTACTTCGAGTCGTGGAAATCATCATTCTTGCCCTTTGTATATCAAGCTGAAGCCCGAGCTGTCAGCAGATCACTAGAAATAAGCATTGCTAAATTGTCCTCCCTCAACTTATTTAGTCCAGTCAACTCTCTACCAGTTAGGTCCGCCCGCTCTTGTAACGCGTCTGTCGTGGAACATGGCTGGTCCGGCCCGTTGTAGCAAATGCCTCACATTGTCGTATAACTAATACATTATGCAACAATTAGTTATCGCTAATCTTGATAATAGAAAGGCAATTTGGCCACATATAGCGGTAAGGACGGCAAACAACTTTAGATAGTTGCTATAGAACTACAGGCATTTTTTATTTATGTGTCTCAGCTATTAAACGTTCGTGAGACATAGTCGCTTTTCGTATGCTAATATAAGTTCGCGATTAACTAGAAATTATATTTTCTGAAGCAACTTAGGAGATCCAAGCGGTTATGACTGACTCCACATATACAAAGCTTCTGGTAATGATCCGTAATCTGTTTCCAGTGTTTTTCTTGCTGTTTGACAGGCTTGTTTTTCGCACTGTAGATGCTGCGGTTGCAGGATGGTTAAGCAGTTTGTGCGCAGTATTTGGTATGGCAGTTATACTGGCAACTTATAAGCTTGACAAGCAAAGCCATTCGGTATGGTTGGTTGCTTTTATATGTTTATTATTTGTGCTTAGTTTAGCTGACTTTATCCTGAACCCAGGCACACTTGCTATATTAAACCCTTGATAGCAGCTTGGTTGCCTGTCTATGGCTAAATATTAACTAATATGCTAAGAAAGCAATGCCAAAAAACGTTTTGAAAGCTAATACTCAGATTACTGGATATACTGCTCATGGGGAGAAGTACTCGCTTCTTAGATTCGATTAGTTACAGATTATGAGACAGGTTTACGTTTTCGGTTGCTCTGTTATGTTGAAGGCGGGTTATATAAGTTTTAACATAGAGCTATTGATCAGGCTGATTCGACTTTGGCTTATAACTAGGTATTTAACCTGTGCGATCATGAGCCAGGCTAATTGTTTTAGAATAATAAGGGTTATAACAGAGGTCAGTTATGTGACTAAGGTCAAATATCGTTGAAATTGGAGGAGGGGTTTTGGTCAAAGCGCCAAGACGTTGGTTGTTGGTTCTACTAGCGCTTGTATTTGTGATGACTGCATGTACTTCGAGTTTAGTTGCTTTTAACAGCAGTGTAACTGAAAGTGATGCCTACACAGGCACTAGTCGAGACTTGATACCTGTAATATCAGAATCTAAGAACTGTCTTGCGGTATACCCAGACGGTACTATGGTTATAAAAGCATACCGTATGACTGAAAACGGTCCTGTCGAAATGACACGACAAACATACATTTTATATCTCGACGAACTAGAAGCTAATTATGCTGCAGAGATGCAGAAAGCCGAGAACTTCTTACTTAGCACAAGCGACAAGCCTGCTGCGCCACCTACTAGGGGCGGTGATTCATTTACGTGGTATTCGCAAAGAGGCAGCATAGCCAGTTATCATAAGACTTCACAAAAAACTAGAATATCGAACTACGTTATGAACAGCACAACGAACCCAGTGGCCTACAGCGTATATGCTTCAAAAACGCAGGGGGCAACAGCAAGTATTAGTCTTTCGGCTGGTGATAAAAACACACTACAGTCGATAACAGGCTATCCATTTATTGGGTCATATACATTTTCACAGACGATATCCTGCGTTATCTCTCCAGGATACACAGGATGGATTGAGTTTTATCCAATTATGTATAATTCATGGGGTTATTTGCAGGATGGATACACTATTGGTTATTCACCGTTCTATATGATATATGCCGAGCGTTTTGTCGATGTCTACTATCCGATAGAGCTTGGCAACGGCATGCTAGACGGTGTTTTTGAAGTGAAACAAGGAATAATCTAACAGCATAAACCTATACAAAGATTTATGGGTTCACATGAAGAAGGCGGTAGTAGAAATACCGCCTTCTGCTTTAACAACCCCGTTCCAACCGCACGAACATCAGCAAACTCTCTAAGAAAAGATATCAACCGCTGTTGTCCTAGAATCTATCCAAGAGAAAGCATAATATAACTATATATCAAGACATACCAATAATCACATCAACCTTGCATAAGAACAAATGTACCATTGGTCGATCATTGTCATATGGAGGGGGCACTCCAATAGGCTCACTTGCGTTTTATATGTGCTATACCAGAATCAAAACCGTTTTATAAATCTGCTTGTAACCTCAGCTGACCATGTACCAGCAGATATGGCAAGAAAAAACTCTCGTGAAACTAGTAACTAATAATGTGTATGCTCGTAAGCTCCAACATAGGAGTTTTCCCAAATTGTCCCGCAATTTGTGCAATAGCGTATCTTGTACCTAAGATACGTACATTGACTGGGCAGGGGAACATCATAATCATGTGACTCAACATACTTTGTCGTAATGAGCATCGTGCTTGGATCGCAACAATACAAGCTATTGTCTTCATTGTCCCTGCTAAACTCTAGGCTCACTGGAACGCCAGTGAGTTGCAGGAAAACACGAATAGCTATATCAATTGACGTGTCATTGGCATCGCATAAGACCAGGCAGCCTTCGTTTGTATAGAAATAGTAGTCTGTTTGTTCGGTCTGGCTGCTTTCTTTTAACAGATTGATATAGCGATTATCTGCTGAAGCACTTAAAGGCAGGCAGAGTAGTAAAGAGAGTGCAAGACTGGCACACAACATCAGCTTGAAGGTAAAGAACTTGCTCTTAAACATATTAAACCTCAGACTTATCGATTCATTTACTATAACTATTAAATTTATCGCTTATTAGCTTATGCTTGTCCAGCGTTGAACCATATATATAAAATAACACATATGTTGTCCAATAACAAACAATACCTTGCATGACACTGCGCTCTTCACAAGTGGGCTTGTCTGGTCACAGCCAGCTTTCAGTGTTAGTATTCATACATACTCAAAAGTGTTCCGACTTTATGGGTCTATTGGGGAAAGAGCAGAGTGGGAGCGGGTCAATAAACCGTTTCTATAAGCTATGGCTCTTTATGCTGGTAATTCAAATAATAAATTGGAAGGAGAAGGGATGAGGCCTAAACACATACTAAGGCTAACCTTGGTTTCAACTCTTGTATTAGTCCTGTCGCTTGGACTGTACTCGTTTGGGAGGGGCACTAGCCCGTCGGCAGGCTCACAAGGCGCAAATAAGGCCTTTGCTGACAGCGAAGGCGAAGCGGGCATCGTAGACGGTGTGGGGTCGGCGCTGCCGGCCACCTACGAGTCTGCCAAAAGCGCCTTTGCTGCGGTGCTGCTAGACGGCGCTTTGGCCTACTGCCCGTATTACCCCTACGATGACGCCTCTGTCTTTTACACCCTAGACGATATTTTGCGGTCGCTAAGCGATGTGGCTGTGGCCACAGTGTTCGCCACCAGCGACATCGACGGGGACGGGATCCCAGAAGTCGCGCTTGAGCTACAGGCAAACGAGCAGGGCACAGCGGTCTGTTATCTGCTTTTACACTACAGTGCCAAAGACGGGCTCGTGTCGATGATCATGCTGTCGGACCGATGCTTCAATGGGCTGAAGGAAAACGGCATGTTCAGCTCGAGCGGCGGCCACACGCACTCGTATTGCAGGTTTTACTTTCCTGGCTATTCCGAGGAGCTGCCCCGCGACAGTGTAGACTGTATAGTCCGTCTGGCCACCGAGGACTTCAACGACATCCAGATCGACGAGTCCGGGATGTCTTTGCCGACATGGTACGTAAACGGTGAGTTGGCGTCCGGGAACGATTTCGCAGAAGTCAGGCTTATTTACAACAGCTCTCCCTCGGCAGCTTGGCACGAGTACACAGAGGACAACCTGCTGCTTGTGCTTGATTCCTAATAAAGGCGCTTGAGCCTGCTTGACGGCAGTAACATATCATGTGGAGAAGCCCTACGCGGGCTTCTCCACATGTTGGGTCTCTACCGGCATATGAAATGCACCTAGCGCTGTCGGTACTTCAACGGGACATCCGGTGCTGTTGGTTGGTTTATTAACCTACGACCTTTAGTTGAAGGGTTGCAGCCTCAATGGCGCTACCAATGCTTCGTGAGGTAGATGATAGGTATACTCGTTATACGGCTCGGATGGTTCTGACGTAATCCAGCAAGCAGCACTAGCAAGAGGGTTACTAGGGGAGTGCACTTAACATGAGACGCTTTTATTGTCGTCTATTGCTCATACTAGTTTTAGCAGCAGTCCAGGTCATGGGGTGCGCAAGCAATGAAGACACATCCTTGCCCAAGGTGCCAAGCGGCCAAAATCCAGACAGGTTGGCCAATGCTGCTGAAGATGCCAAGGACGAGGATGCCTTGTTATTTCTTGGCACAGACTTGACGGTTCCAGCAGACCTGTATTACGTTCAGCCGCCAGGCACGCCACTGCCCGATGACAGCTATCTGGCTCTGCTGGTCGAGGCAGTGCAGAACGTAACCGCTCACTATATCGGAGGGGCACGGGACAGGCCTTGGGACGTCCAGGTTGTAGTCTCTATAAGGGGTGGCCAAGTGTGGGCTGTTGCCAGGTCTTTCGGTGACTATCTAGGAGACTATGGCTTTCTTGTGTATAGGGTCGATGTGGTTGGCAACGGCAGCAAGTTGTCTTTGGTTCATAATGCCATGACGCCACTCAGCCCTGGGTTCAGTGTCTCCATCATCAAGACAGGCGATGCTTATGTCGTCTGCGGTGCCGTGTCTAACAGCCACTGGGATATGCCAAGCGACGGAACGATCGACTTGACTGGCCGCAGCTACCTGGTTGCTGAGACTAAGACCGGCTCGATGCAGGTGCCGGTTGCAAGCAAAGAGCCTTATATAGGGTATGTTTTTATCCTCGACTCAGAGCCGACAGACCTGGCTTTGTACGATACTGAAGGCAACCCCCTGATAGTGCTGTCGGAACGCGAGAACGAGATTTACGTAAAGCGCGTCTCGCTGGACTAGCCGTGGATTTTACATCCTTGAGACTTTAGGCAGCCTGTAGGTATCAAGATCCTGCTCTAGATAGGGCATGCATAGCTGCGGCACCACCGTGAGCTGCAGGCATGTTACCCTACATCATCTAACCTATTAATAAATGTAAACGATAAAACTCGTAGAAGTTGAGTGATTTATCACTAAGCTAGGGACAAATGCTTCGCGATCTTTGACGAGTTTCAATAGATGAAAGTGATCTTGAAAATCAAAGGTTGCGTAAAACATTCATACTGTTATGAATAGCGCCTTGCTAGACAAGACATAGTGCCTATTAAATGTATAATAAATTAGCAAAAAGTGGTTTTTATAGTGACAGGCAGCTTTTTGTGTCAGCTTTCAGACATACTCAAATTGTTCCGACTTTATGGGTCTATTAGGGAAAGAGCAAAGTGGGAGCGAGTCAATAAACCGTTTCTATAAGCTATGGCTCTTTATGCTGGTAATTCAATTAATAAATAGGAAGGAGGAGGGATGAGGCCTAAACACATACTAAGGCTAACCTTGGTTTCAACTCTTGTCTTGGCTCTGTCGTTCGGACTGTACTCGTTTGGGAGGGGCAGCGGCCAGACAGCAGGCTCACAAGGCGCAAACAAGGCCTTTGCTGACTGCGAAGGCGAAGCGGGCATCGTAGATAGTGTGGGATCAGCGCTGCCGGCCACCTACGAGTCTGCCAAAAGCGCCTTTGCTGGCGTGCTGCTAGAGGGTGCAAGCTTTGTATCTCCCTACAACGGGAGAAGTTTTACCCTTGAAGGCTATCTGCGGAACAGGAGTGCGGAGTTTTTCAAGTATAACGAAGGCCATGAAATGACACTCACTGTTTCTGCGTTTACTATGGTTGATCTCGATGTTGACGGAGAGCCAGAGCTGGTCTTGGCCGTTTGGTGTACCGAGTTAAACTATGTGATCTTTTCATTGATAATGAAGTACTACAACGAGCAAGGCGTGTTATCGTCATACGAGTTCCAACCTAGGTCCTTCGGGGAGCTGAAGGAAAACGGTATGTTCGTAACAAGTGGAGGCCGTACGCACTCGTATTGCAGGCTTAGATTTCCTGACTATCTAGACGGGCTTCCCCGCTACTTAAACGATTACATCGTCTATCTGGCCACCGAGGACTTCAACGACATCCAGATCGACGAGTCCGGGATGTCTTTGCCGACATGGTACGTAAACGGCGAGTTGGCGTCCGGGAACGAATTCGCAGAAGTCAGGCTTATCTACAACAGCTCTCCCTGGGCAGTTTGGTACAAGAAAACAGAAGACAACCTGCTGCTTGCACTTGATTCCTTATAGAGGCGCTTAAGGCCATCTGGCAGAACCATCGTCACATGCGGGTACACGCCCTGTACGGGTTTCTCCACATGTTGGGTTTCTACTGGCATATGCAGATGCCCCAAGCGTTGTTGGTACCTCAAGGGGAAGCCAGGCTATTACTTGGTTGTTTAAAAGGACACATCCTGGTTATATTCATTGAAAGGTTGGTAGTGTTTTATGCATAGCCAGCTTGTGTCTCGTATCAAGCGCAGTTGTAGTACATGAATCCAGGTAATCCACAAACCTTCATACTATATGAATGCTGCATTCGTATAGTATGAGGATGCATGAGTTGAATAACCCTTCTCTGATTATTAAGACTACATCTAGCGTGCCCTCCCGCTTAATCTCAGGCAGGCTACGACGACATCACGCAGGATGCATTGGTCTGAGCAAAGCATTGCTATAAGAGGCGAGTAGGTCGAATCCAACAATGTAGAGCTCCTTGACGATGGTGCTCAGGACAGGCATGTACGAGCTTATATAAATTGAGCCGACAGTTTCTGGAAATGGCTGGCAACGGGGTTGTTGGATAAGATACGCTTTTGACAACCAAAACAAGCTGTTTTGGGCCATTTTGGTTGTCAAAAGCGTATCTTATCCAACATCACAGTGAGAATTAGTAGTTTGATAAAGGATCGCTAGGCAATGTGTTTCCTACGGGGAGCAGGCTTCGGAATTATCAGGAAGCCGAGCTTAACCTAAGACGCGCCTAAATGACCCGCATAGCAGGTAACCGTTCCCAACGCTGGTGTGGAGCACGACTCCTTGCCTAGGTGAGCACACAGGAGATAAAGGCAGCAGATGCTCAGGGTTCTCCGGAGCATGGCTTGATGAGAGGGTTGCAAGAATGGCAGGGGTGGATTCAAGCGGTCACTGCAACACCTCTTCAAGTTTAGCAGCCGGAGTCATAAAGCCAAGCACCTTTCTTGGGCGTGTGTTGAGCTTTTCGGCGATGGCGTCGAGATCTGCCTGGGTATATCCCGATAGGTCGGTCCTCTTCGGGAGATACTGCCTGACAAGCCCATTTGTGTTCTCGTTCGTCGGCCTCTGCCACGGGCTTTTCGGGTCGCAGAAGTAAATGTCGATATTGGCATCCAAGCTGAGCTCTTTGTGTTGAGCCAGCTCGGCGCCCCTGTCCCAGGTAAGCGAGCGGCGGAGGTCTTTGGGCAGAGCCTTGATCCTTCCGGCTACAGCCTGCTTGACTGTCGAAGCGTCCCGCCTCTCGCATTTGATGAGCATCGTGAAACGGCTGGCTCGCTCGACAACGGTCGCTACCTGGGATGCTTTCGAGCCGATGATCAGATCTCCCTCCCAGTGCCCCGGTATCGCCCGCCCGTCAGCCTCCGGTGGGCGCTCGCTGACCGGCACAGCGTCTTTGATAGTGGAGCGAGCGGGGACGCCGGGCCGGGCCCTCTTGCTTCTTCGCATGATGCGGCCGGTGCGCAGGTGCTTCGCGAGCCCGCGTCTTAGCTCCCTGCGTGCCTGGATGTACAAAGACTTATATATCGTCTCGTGCGAGATCCGCATGCTCCCGTCGTCAGGGAATGACACCTTTAGCCTGCCTGCTATCTGCTCCGGCGACCAGTCCTGCTCCAGCCGGCTGGTCACATAGTCCAGCAGCCTCGGGTTCCCGGCCAGCTTGGTCTGCTTCGGGCGGCGGGCTCTGGCGTACTGTGCGTCCTGGGCTTTGGCGGCCCTGTATCTGGTCCTTCCGCCATTCCTTGAGATCTCCCTGGATACAGTAGATGGGGCGCGTTTGATAGATCTCGCGATGCCCCGGATGGATTGGCCGGACGCTATCCCCCTGGAGATCTCCTCGCGCTCGTCTGGCGCAAGCGAGCCGGCCCGCGGCTTTTGCACTGCCGGCTTGATGCCGCCATGGAGCCTCAGCCTGTAGAAGATGTATACGGGCGGCACGCCGTAATGCCTGGCGATGTCAGACTGGCTCTCGCCATCCTTCCAACGCATCCAGACGTCATCCAGCTCGTCTTTCGTGAAATAGGGATAGTTTTTCATAAGCAACCTCCAAAGCGAAGTCTACTGCTTTGGTGTTGCGCTCATCCCTTGAATCCACTGGGGTGATGTTTGCTTGAAGATGCTTAAGCCTGCCTCTCAGTGCTGTTCCATTAAGCTAGGTAACGACAGCCTACTGGCCTACTTTATGATTTCGGCATACTGGTCTATCTCCCACATTCCCCGCTTATAAGTCTCTTCGTCGATGAATCCGTTTTCATAGTTAAAGTCATTCCAGCTACGTACTTCTTACGGAAGTAGTCATAGTCTATAGGAGTGATTTCATTAATCAGTGCCATGTCTGTGCGAAACACATCAATGCTTATGTAAACCATCGAGGCAGCTAAGATGGCAATCATGAAAACCGGACTTGATAACACGCCCAGCCTTGCCGATACAAGTCTTGGCATCATCTGCTCCTTGAGCCGATCAGAAGACATAATCGATATAGGTCAAATATCCCGTTTGCTAGATAGAGGTTTGATAGAGGCTGCTTATCAGCATTACCACACATAAAAGCAAACCCAGCGCGGGCTTCTCCCCATAAAACATCGCTGCTGGCAAGCATAAAGCCTCGGGTGCCGGATGCACTTCACCAACCAGGGCAGGCCTGCCAATCAGGCGTTTTGCCAATCGGCGGCGTTAAGCAGCCAGGCATGTGATACCATGTCTGGGCAGTAGCGGGCGAGAACCGCTATAGAGGCAGGCCAAGGCGATATGCAGAGGCCAAGGGCCTCTGGATGGCAAGCGACGAACTGGTTTTAGGAGGATGGACAATGGCAAAAATCACACCGAAAGAGAATTTTTTGAAGCTGGCTGGAGGCGGGCATCCCGAGTATGTTCCCTACTACACCTTCATGGGCACCGAGGGCACCAAAGAGATCGCCATCAAGAACGTGGGGGCGGCGGTCTACCCCTTCGGAGTGCGGGCTGACGACGGCAGCTTCACCGACATGTGGGGCGTCCCGTACAAGACCACCGAGGAGACTGCGAACGCCGGCATGCCCGAGCCGGGCAGGTTCATTTTAGAGGACGTCACCAAGTGGGGCGACATCATCAAGCGCCCCGAGCCTGACAACCTCGACTTCGAGGCGATGCTGAAAGCGAGCATGGAGCGTACCGGCATCGACCGGTCGGTCACTGCCATGTCCACAGGCTTCGGCTTCCAGCCCTTCCAGACCTTGATGGCCTTCATGGGCCATACCGAGGGCCTGATCGCCATGCATGAGGAGCCCGAAGCGGTCAAAGAGCTCCTCGAGTACCTCTTGGAGACGTATGAGCCTTATGCGGAGAAGATCTGCGAGGTCTTTCAACCCGACGTCTGGAACCTTGGCGACGATACCTGCACAGAGCGTGACCCCTTCTTCTCTGTGGAGATGTACAAGGAGTTCTTCAAGCCCATCTATACCCGCCTGGCAGCGCCGGCCTTAAAGCGCGGACTGCCGGTCATCTTCCATATCTGCGGGCGGATCGAGCCCTTCATCGACGATATGCTGGACTTCGGCGTCAAGTATGTCGAACCGGCCCAAGAGACCAACGACATCATGGCTCTAAAAGAGAAGTACAAAGGGCGCCTCTCCTATATCGGCGGCTATGACTGGGGCAAGCACGTTCCGCCGAACTACCCGAACTTCGACGAGGAGTGGATCCGCCAGGACGTCCGCGACGCTATCGACCGGTACAGCCCGGGCGGCGCCTATGGCTTCCTAGCCTGGCCGATCAGCTACCTTGGCGACGAGGCGATCGAGGAAGTGAAGAAGATCATCTGGGACGAGGCTGTCGACTACGGCAAGAAGGTCTACGGTTATCCGGTGGACTGACACCAAGCCTCGTGAGGTTTTAGACGTGAGTAACAGGGCTGTAGCGTAAAAACTACAGCCCTGCGGTTTATTTGGGCTTTTGTGGCTCAGTCGGTAGCGGTTAGTGGTAGCACTGGCGATGGGGAGACATGGGGAGATAGAGAGACGCGGGGAGGCACGCCTTTGCGCTTATCCACAAAAGAAGGAGAAGGAATGACTGATCGTCCAAGCAGCCAGGCGGGCATTGCCGGCAGCCAGGCGGGCATTGCCGGCAGCCAGGCGGTTCCTGCGGGCAGCCAGGTCAAGGCCTGTATCATCTGTGCCCTCAAGGCGGAAGCCAGGCCGTTTCTCCAGGGGATGGGCCAAAGGAAGCTGGTCACTGGGGGGCGCCATAAGTACTACCGGGGATACCTGCAAGGCGCCTTGACTGCCCTTTATGTCAGCGGGGCGGGCAGGGACAAGGCCTTTCGGGCAACGCAAGCAGCGATTGCCGAAGTAAGGCCTGCTTGCGTGATTTTGTCGGGCACAGCTGGAGGGATCGACCAGAGGCTTGCTGTCGGCGACACGGTCGTTGCTACTGAGCTGGTCTTCCATGACATCAGCGATGCTGGCCTGCTTGACCGCTACCCGGGCCTTTCAGGGACGGTTTTTGTCTCGGATGCTGGCCTGCTCAAGCTGCTCCGTGACGCTTTGCTGTTACAGCCAGCCAAGCAGGCAGTGCTGTTTGGCAGGATGGCTACAGGCGACGTCTTCGTGAAGAAAAACAACAGGGCTAGCATTATCGAAAGGTTTAATCCGCTGAGTGCTGACATGGAAGCAGCTGCGGTGGCTGTAGCCTGTTCCCTTCAAAACGTTCCTTTTGTGGCGGTGAAATCAATCACAGACACTGCTGAAAATGCCAGCACACTGACTTTTCTTCGCAACCTGCGGCTTGCTTCGGTCAATTCGTACCAAATAGTCAAGGCCATACTGGCAGACGTGTAAGCGGTAGCGAGCTGCTTATATCGGTAAAGGCAAAGGCCCTTGCCACGTCTGCGGCGCTGTTGTAACTAAACGGGCAAATAAACGGCCAGCCCTAAGCGGTATCAAATGCTGATTTGCGCGATAATGGTAAAACGTGAACATGATGGATAACGCTTCGGTCATCGAAATCGCTTCTAATCGATTATTTAGTGCGCAGGCGTTAAATGATGTGGTTGGAAAACTAGGTGCAAAAGACGACATTTCGGTTGCAGCACCCATTTCGTCACGCCCATTTTTCATTGCAGCAACATACACGCATGCCCCCCGAAGCATGCTGGTCTTGGCCAGCGGCGAGGCAGCAGCAGACCACATCAGCCGTGAGCTGCGCCTCTGGCTGGGCAACGAGCTGGTATTGCGACTGCCCTTGTACACGCATCAGCCATGGCGTGACCAGGCCATCAGCGAAGAGCATGTCGCTCAGGCCGGCCAACGCGCCAGGGCTATTAGCGCCTTGCAAAATGGCGATGCGGTGATTGTTGTTGCCAGTGTCGAGTCCATTTTGCGAAAAACTGCGCCCTCCGACCCGGCACATAAACCAATATATATTAAGCAGGCTAGCAATGAAAATAGCGAGCCCGAAAGCCCGACTAACGCCACCAGCCTCAAAGCAGACAGTATTGCCAACCCCAGTTACGATAGCCTCAAAGCTATGCTAGTCGACTACGGGTACGAGCGTTTTGACCAGGCAGACGCCCAAGGGCGTTTTGCCCTACGAGGCGATATTCTAGACGTCTGGCCCGCTGGTGCTGTCTATCCTTCCCGAGTCGAGTTCTTTGGTGACGATGTGGAGCAGATCAAGCGTCTAGTACCGATAACCTATCAGTCAATCGGAGCCCTCGACAACCTGACGATTTATCCAGCCAAGGCTGTCAGCCTGACCAAAGCAGTCTCTGAGCGGGCCATCAGGAGGCTTTTTGGCCTGCCGGCTGAAGAACTGACAAAACTGCCTTTGTCGTATAGCGACCACATCGAGGCAATTAGGGAGCAAAGGTATTTTCCCGAGCTTGAACTGTACCTTGACTACCTTTATGAGAGGCCTACCGGCATATTGGGCTGCCTGAGCGAAAAGACCCTGGTAATTGCCCTTGAGCCGCGTTCGTTGTTCGATGCTGCAGCCCGGTACTACGACTCAGAGCGTGAGAGCATCTACCGCAACGCTGTTGTCGACGAACGGGCAGAAGCCGTTTTGGCAAGCCTTTTCGAGAAGCCTGCCCAGCTCGACTTCGGCCGACAGCAGCTGCTTACCGTCCTGGCTTTGATATCCAGTTCAAGCGGGCTCGATCTAAGGCTGGATGTCAAGCACCCCACAATCAGCGGCTCAGAGGAGCGCTTGGCAGCGGCAGCCCGCAGCTTTGTCGGCAACGACTACTTTACGGTGGTCGGGACGCCCAGTGTCCAAGCCCGAAAAGACATTGAGCTGGCCCTGTTAGACGAGCATGTGTCTTTTAGCGACCTCCACGCTTTAGACCGACATCAAAGTGGCCCCATTGCCTATGTCAGCGACTTTGACATACCGATCGCCATGACCTTCCCGGCAGCCAAGCTGGCGCTGCTCGGTCTAAACGACAACAGTGCCTCTTCTGTAGCCAGGCGGGTACGGGCCAGCCGCGGAACCAACAAGCGCAGCAGCTTTGACCCCACGGAGCTGACTTTTCCTTTCCAGCCTGGCGACTATGTCGTCCATGAAGTGCATGGCATCGCACTCTTCAAGGCCATAGTCCGCCAAGAAGTCGCTGGTATCGAGCGGGACTATTTGCAGCTTGAGTATGCCCAGGGGGACAAGCTCTTCTCCCCAGTTGAACAGATCGACCGCATTACCCGCTATGTCGGGCCGAACAGCTCTGCGCCAAAACTAACCCGCCTGAACACCTCGGACTGGTCGCGGGCAACGGGAAAGGCTAGAAAAGCGGCACGACAGCTTGCCTTTGACTTAGTCGACCTTTACGCCAGGCGGGCCTCGGTGCAAGGCTTTGCCTATGCCAAAGACACCGACTTGCAAGCCCAGATGGAAGCAGCCTTCGAGTACGATGAAACGCCCGACCAGCTCGCAGCAATTGCCGATGTCAAAGCGGACATGGAGTCGCCCCGGCCAATGGACCGGCTGATCTGTGGCGATGTCGGCTTCGGCAAGACCGAAGTAGCCCTACGGGCTGCTTTTAAAGCTATCATGGCTGGCAAGCAAGTTCTTTTCCTGGCTCCTACGACCATTCTGGTGCAGCAGCACTACACAACGTTCTTCGAGCGGTTTAACCCTTTTGCCGTCTCTGTCGACATGCTTTCCCGCTTTCGCACCGCAGCTGAGCAGCGGGACATCTTAAAGCGCCTGGCTGACGGCCAGCTAGACTTGATCATCGGCACGCACCGTTTGCTGTCAGCGGACGTGAACCCCAAAAACCTTGGGCTGATCATCATTGACGAGGAACAGCGTTTCGGCGTCCAACACAAAGAGCAGCTCAAGAACATGCGCGAGCAGGTCGATGTGCTGACCTTGAGTGCGACCCCGATTCCGCGTACGCTGCAAATGGCCTTGTCCGGGGTGCGCGACATGTCGTTGATCAACACCCCTCCAGTCAGCAGGACGCCGGTCAAAGTACAGGTCGGCGAGTGGAACGAGGATATCGTCAGTTCGGCAATCCGCCACGAGATAGGCAGGGGAGGTCAGGTCTACTACGTCTCAAACCGCGTGCAGACCATCCAAGACGCCGAGGCCAGGGTCTTTGCGGCAGCTCCTGAGGCCGACGTCGGCATAGCCCATGGGCAGCTCAGCCCGCGCCAGCTAGAGGATGTCATGGAGCGCTTCGCTGGCGGGGAGTTCAATGTTTTAGTCGCGACAACGATTATCGAAAGCGGGCTGGACAACCCCCACACCAACACCCTGATCATCGAGGACTCCCAGCGGCTCGGACTGGCACAGTTATACCAGCTGAAAGGCCGGGTCGGGCGCTCGCACACACAGGCCTACGCATACTTCCTCTATCCTTCCGAAAACCAGTTGACCGTCGAGGCAATCGAGCGCCTGATGGCAATCGACGAGCTCCAAGACCTGGGAAGCGGAATGCGAATCGCCATGAAGGACCTCGAAATCCGGGGAGCCGGCACCCTTCTAGGTGCCGAGCAAAGCGGCTATATAGCCGCAGTCGGATTCGACTTTTTCGCCTCAATGATCAACGAGGCGGTCCGCGCCGCCCGGGCTGGCGAGCTGGCTGAGGGCTTCGACGACCTCGACTCAAAGCCAGCCACCAAGCCCAAGCAAGAGGTGCGCATCGACATACCCGAGCCATGTTTTTTCCCCGAGGAGTACATGGCTGCGGCTGACGAGCGCGTGGTCTTCTACCGCCGCTTGGCTGCAGCCGACGACCTTGACACCCTTGATCTCCTGGAAAGCCGGCTGCTTGACGAATACGGGGCACTGCCTGCTGCCGCTATCAACCTCATTGACCGCGAACGTTGTCGCGTGACCGCCTCTAGCCTAGGGATCAGCAGCATCTACCTGCAACGCCAAGCCCTTGTCTTCGAAGCAGTCCATCTTAATGTGGAGAAGACCGCGGAAGCCAAAAAGCAAGGCGCGCTGTATTTTGCCAAGTCCTATAAGCTGCAATGGCCCCTCCCCAAAGGGGATGCTCAGGCAGAAGGGGCCAAGACACCCCGCCTCTACCAGGTATTGTCAAGCCGACTTGACATCTTAAGCGGCCTGATTGACGAAGAGACAGATGAGGACGAGTTTTAAAGCTGGGCCCAAGGGCGGCTTGACAATCAAAAGAGCAAATCTGCTTAGCTCACTGGGCTAAGTGCTAGAGATTGACGGTTGTCTGCGATTTTGGCGGGTGAAAATTTATGTTATTCGGAGTAAGCAATTTTCTGACCTGGGCTTTTACAAAACAACCTTCTTTTTGGCAGCTGAATAATTGCAGACAATCGTCAATCTCCAGCACATGACCCCACCATTCACCCTAGGTAAAAGAAAAGGCCAGCCGCAAAGGGGCTGGCCTTTATAAAAACAAAAGGTACGGTTATTAGTGGTGGTAGGTGACATCGAAGTCGTACTCATCCAAGATTATAAGGTCAGCTTCCTTATCAGCCAAAGTGTCAGCATCGACAACAATTATCGTCCCATACCAGTTATTAAGATCTCGGACGTTGTGCAAGGCGTCGATCCAAACAACTCCTTCAGATTCTGAATGCGGCTCAGTACGTTCTATACTTGAATAAACTAGTTCATAGTCTGCATACTCGCTGTCAAAATAACTGTCATAGAAGAAGATATATATTGGATCGTCGGAGCGGTTTATGATATATAGCTTGACATAGATCGTATCGTCGACTGAATAGTACCTGATCTCTGAAAATCCAATAGTCACGTACTCGTTGTCAACAATGGCTGTATAGCCTTCTGGCAGGTCAGGCGAGGTCGTCCCGCCAGTCCAGCCGCGGGCCGTAGTTGTCGTGCTTCCAGTGTTGCCATTGTTGATAGTCGTGTTGCTTCCCCGGTTGGAGTTGGCAATTAGATAAATGCCTATACCGATAACCGCTAAAACGACAACCCCGATAATAACAAACACCAAGGGGCTCGTTTTCTTTTTGGGGGGCTCGACTGGATATACCGGAGCGTATCCTGAATATGTGGGGCTTTGGGTCTGCTGGGGGGCAGGTTGAAAGGACCCGTAACTGCTCGTTTGCGCTGGAGCAGGCTGTGGCGCATAAGCCGGGCTTTGAGCCGGCGGCTGGAAGGGCTGTTGGGACATACCGGGCTGAGGCGGAGTCGTATAGTCTGCCTGGGGAGAAGACCCATAGGCCGGCGGGGCCTCGGATGCCGGTGCCGCAGCATAGCCGGGCGCTTGGACGCTGCCCGCAGGCCCGGTGGCCGAAGCGTAGCCAGGTGCTTGGACGCTAGCCCCATAACCTGGAGCTTGCGGTGGAGTCGTATAGTCTGTTTGGGGAGAAGACCCAAAGGCCGGCGGGGCCTCGGATGCCGGTGCCGCAGCATAGCCGGGTGCTTGGACGCTGCCTGTGGGCGGCGCGGTTGGAGTAAAGCCTGGTGTTTCTAAAGGCGCAGAAGTAAGCCCAGGCGCATTAAAGCCATCATCACTGCCACTGCTTTGCTGCTCATCGAATGAAGGTGGGCTGGCAAAGCTGGGTGCACTGGTGAATTCAGTTTCAGGCACTGGCACGCTTTGTTCGAACTCAGCTGCTGCAGACAGGCTTTCACTGCCAATGTCTGGGGATGTCTGGAAAAAGGTTGGCGCGCCTGTATCGACCGAGTCTTCCGTAGCAGCAGGCACAAAGGCCATCTCTTCAGCTGCGGGGGCCTCAAGCGCAGCAAAACCGATGGTCGGCTCTTCGAAGTCCGAGGTCTCCATCATGGTGGTCTCAACCATAGAATCGTCTATTGCTGAAATATCGGACAAGGCAGGGACAGCCGATATCTCACTGAAATCGTCTGTAGTGATTGTGGCGGTTTGTATTTCGGGGGTTTCTTGGTCTGATAATTGGTCTGTCTCTTGTTTGGTTCCGCAGTGTGTGCAGAACTTCGAATCATCAGGTATTTCTTGACGACAGTTCTTGCATATCATAGTAGACCTCTTTCTTCTAATTGGATTCATTATACAAGCCGTCTGAGCAAAGAGATATACACAGACTCTTATAAAATATCCAATTAATAAGCAACTTGGCTGGGGCAACAGGATTCGAACCTATATAGCTGGCACCAAAAACCAGAGTCCTGCCATTGGACGATGCCCCAGTGCCCAACCAGTCTATTGTATCGATGGCAAAATGTCGAGATGTCAGCTGCAAGCAACGATGAAAAAGCTTGTCTCCGCATTATGAGTATTGGGAGGCCAACTCGTTTACAGCTAAGGAATTACCGTAGATCCAGAGGTAGTCGTTCAAAGAAATTCGCATATTCCTGTTTGGCTTAAGTGTAAGAAGATTAGCATGCTCAATAGCTAGTATCTTACAACCGTACTCTTCTTCCAACCGGCTGGTAGCAATGGTCTTTCCCCTGAAAGGCGAATCGGCATTGATCTGTAAGCGAAAGCTTTGACTGCCGATCAGATAGCCGGTCTTAGGCTTGTACTCGAACAACGTCAGGCTGTCCAGCTCATGCTGGTCGCTTGCGTAGTAATCGATGATGTTTTGGGTGAAGGCTTCGATTTCATCCTCAGTGCCAAGCAAGGCTAGCTGGTCGTTGTCAAGCAGGTTGACTTGTTGGGTGCGGGCAAAGGTCTTTATCATGTTTTGCATGAAGACTTCGATTTCGCGCTCGGTACCCATCAAAGTCAAAATATCGCCGTTCATCAGGCTTAGCTCGTCGTAGGGGTCGTTCATGCGGCGAAAGATCTCGTCTTGGGTCATGTGGGCAATCAGCGAGCCGGCAAAGTCTTGGTCGTTGCGTTGGATCGATAGCAGGTCAAGGTTGCAGGACTGGGCCATTGCCAGCTCGACAGAGACTATCCGATTGTTGATTTCCCGCCAATGATAAGCCTCCACAGAGATAATCAAAAGCTGGCTGCTGACCCAGGACACAGGGTCGTCGTCACTATGCACCGACCGGGTCTCAGCCAATTGGCTCTCTCTAAGGTTTCGGATAAAGAGGTTCTCCAAGCGCAGAAAAGCCGAGTGGACAAGATTCGAATTGGCAAAGACCAGCGTCAACAGCAGGGCGGGGACAAACAGCCATACAGACCGCAGCCCCTCCAGCATCGAAACGGCAAAGGCCAGCGCGGATATCGAAATGAGGATGTTGATAAACATCGATATATACAGCGAGCTGCGGCTGCGATGCCCAGCTGCCCAAAGCGCGGCGACGTCCCCTCGCCGCTCGGTTGCATAGAGGTTGGAAATGAAGACCCCGATGATGATCAGGGCTAGGCCATCGATAAAAATATCCGTAACCAAGGGAATGCCGAATCCCGATATCAAGGGCCGTACCACCTCGCTGAGCAAGACGACCGAAGAGAAGGCCGCCAGGATGACCATGATGACTTTGACAATCCAGTGCCTAAAGTAACTTGACCAGGCCCCGTCCTCAGTTTGGCCTTGGCCCTGGCTGACATGTCTCTCGATGAGCTCCAAGAATCTTTGGGGAAGGATAAAAACGATGCTCTCATAGACCCGATTGGTGTATTTGATGTAGTAGGGGGTTATGAAGGTCGTGATGACTGAGACCGCCACAATAATGGGGTAGAGGAAGTTGTCTGTCACGTCAAGGGCGGCTCCGAGGGCGGCAATGATGAACGAGAACTCGCCTATCTGGCAAAAACTGAAGCCAGTCTGGACAGAGGCCCTCAGCGACTGCTTGGAGAGCAGGGTGCCAATGGTGGTGGAGACAGGCTTGCAACTGAGGACAATAACGGTCAACACAAGGATCGGGACGATGTTCTCGATTATTATTTGTGGGGAGACAAGCATGCCGACCGAAACAAAGAAGACGGCGCCAAAAAAGTCCACAACAGACTTGACCAGCTGGTGTATGCGATGGGCCTGTATCGTGCCGGCTAGAATCGATCCAGCCATAAACGAGCCTAAAGCAGCTGAAAAACCAATGAGGTTCGCCAAGACGACCATAATCATGCAAAGCGCTATCGAGGAGACCAGCAGTATCTCATCGGTGAGCATGTTGGATGTCTGCTTGAGGACGGTCGGTACCACTAAGACGCTGAGCACGAACCAAATAATCAAATAGATCGCCATCTGCCCAACTTGCACGACCAAGGCCCCTGCTCCGGCTTCAGAGCCGGTCGAGACGGCAGAGAGGATGATCATGATGAACACGCCGACAATGTCTTCTACGATGAGCGCGCCAAACACAAGGTCGGTAAAGGACCGTCCTTTGATCTCAAGCTCGGCAAAAGCCTTGTTGATAATCGTAGTCGACGAGATTGCCAAAGTAGCGCCCAAGAACAGGCTGGTCATCAACGTCCAGCCAAGCAGCCTTCCACTGAGATAGCCAAGCACCAGCATTGAGGTCATATCGGCAAAAGCGGTAAATATCCCAGACTTGCCGACACTGGTCAGTTTAATAACGCTAAACTCCAAGCCCAGTCCGAACATCAAGAAGATAACACCGATCTCAGACCAGGTAGAAATGCTTTCATTATCTGTAATGTTGGGGATCAGCTCGATGCCAGGGCTGATCAGAAAACCGGCGACGACATAGCCTAAGACCAAAGGCTGCTTCAGCCTCTTGCAGACGATTGTAGCTATAGCTGCCGCTGCCAGGAGTAAAGCGAGGTCAACGACTAGTTGAGGGATGTGCTCCATAAACCACCTTTCATGGTGCAAAGCTATCACATTTTTTAAAACCTTATATGATTACTTCATCAACGAATATTCATAAAAATACAGCTGTTATATATGAAGAACCAACAGGCAGCAGCAAAACTTCAATTACTTTTGTTAACCGATGTTTCCCCTTGGCTTAAAGAACCTGGTTTGACTGCTGGACCCTGGAAATGCCATCGAAAGACCGAATTCGCATAGATATGCAGGCACCTAACATATTTTACCAGAAAACACCCGCTGGCTTGACCGACAGGCCGTGGTCTTCTCCACATTTTTGACTTTTTTATGAACAGGCGCTAAATGTTCACGCGAGACGCCAAGCCACCTGCTAAACTCTATTTGGCAAGTGCGAGAAAGGATTTACCATGGCATTCTCTACATTGGTTCTAGCAGCGGGGGCAGGGACTAGGATGAATTCAACGAAGGCAAAGGCCGTCCATGAGCTTTTAGGCAAGCCCATGGTCCGATGGGTCATTGATGCGGCAAAAGCGAGCGGGTCGGACCGGGTCTTGACTGTTGTCGGGCACGAGCGCGAGCAAGTCATACCCTTGGTAAGCGACACGACGATCGTCGTCCAAGAAGAACGCTTGGGGACGGGCCATGCCATAATGGTTGCCCGGGCAGAGCTCGAGCATTATGCAAAAAAGGGCGCTTCGCTGGTGGTTTTGTCAGCCGACACGCCTTTGATCAAAGAGGAGACAATCGCCGCTTTGGTGGAGACCCAGCAGGGCACAGGCTCTGCGGTCTGCCTTCTGACCCATGAGACGGACGATCCCAGCGGGTACGGACGAGTGGTTTTGGGCGAGTCCGGCCAGGTGCTTTATGTCGTAGAAGAAAGCGATGCCAGTCCTGCGGAGAAGGAAGTAACGCTTTGCAACTCCGGAGCCTATTGCTTCGACCTGCCCTTACTGCTGTCGAACCTGGAGAAACTAGGCAATGCCAATGCCCAGGGGGAGTTCTATTTGACCGAGGTATTCGGCCTGTTCGTCAAAAGCGGGGAGAGTGTTGTCGCTTATTGCACGGATGCCTCAGAGGCAATTGGCGTAAACGACCGCCTGCAGTTGGCTGAAGCCAGCGCATTGATGCAAAAACGCATCAATACAGCGTGGATGCTGGCGGGGGTAACGATGCTTGACCCTTCGACCGTCTGGATCGGGCCGGACGTGGAGCTGGAAAACGATGTAGAAATACTTCCCCAAGTGATCTTGTCTGGTAAGACAAGTGTCGCCAGAGGCACGATTATCGGGCCAAACTGCCGTATTGCAGACTCTGCTATTGGGCGGGACTGTGTGATCGAGGAGAGCGTCATCTTGGAAAGCGAGCTGGAAGACCAAGTCGACTGCGGGCCGCGGGCTTATTTGCGGCCGGGAACCATGATGAAGCAGGGCTCCAAGGCAGGCACGCATGTCGAGATCAAGAACGCCACGATCGGCATCGGCTCGAAGGTCCCTCACTTAAGCTACATCGGCGATGCGACCTTAGGCGACGACGTAAACATCGGTGCCGGTACAGTCACCTGCAATTACGACGGATACGAGAAACACCACACCGAGATCGGCGACAGGGCCTTCATTGGCTCGGACTCGATGCTGGTGGCTCCCGTTACAATAGGAGCTGATGCGATGACAGGGGCAGGGAGCACGATCACCAAGGACCTTCCCGAAGGAGCGTTGGGCCTGGAGCGTGCCGAGCAGAAGATAATCCGTGGATGGGTCTACAAGCGGAGGCGGGAGAAAGAAGAAGGCAAAAACCGTAAGAACGAAAAAAACGGTAGATGAGGGGAGATTCTTAGCATCATGACTGAAGTTATGAAAACAATGAAACTATTCAGCGGCCGGTCAAACAGGGCACTGGCCTTAAAGATTGCCAAAGAATGCTCCGTAAGCCTAGGCAATGTCAATGTGACGACTTTTGCCAATGGGGAGATCTATGCCCGCTATCTGGAAAGCGTCAGAGGCTGCGACGTCTTTCTCATCCAAGCGGTCGCTGGCAAAGTCAATGACAACTTGATGGAACTGCTGATCATGGCGGATGCGGCTAAACGGGCCTCGGCACGGTCGGTAACCGCAGTGCTCACCCACTATGGTTACTCGCGCCAGGATAAAAAGTCAGCTTCCCGCGAGCCGATTACGGCTAAACTGGTGGCAAACTTGATGACGGTTTCCGGTATTGACCGGACAATCTGCATCGACCTGCATCAAGGCCAGATCCAGGGCTTCTTTGACACGCCGGTGAACCATTTGACGGCACTGCCCATATTTGCGGAATACTTCAACTCAATGAACCTGCACAATACCTGCGTCGTGTCCCCGGATGTCGGGCGGGCCAAAGCGGCAAGGAAGCTGGCAGACTTGATGGGCGCTGACTTGGCTATCATGTCAAAAACCAGGCCGGCCCATAACGTCTCGGATATACCCACGGTCATCGGCGACGTCAGGGGAAAGACCTGTATCGTCAATGACGACATGATCGATACTGGCGGATCGGTCATCAACGGCGTGGACGCTTTAAAGGCAGCAGGTGCTGGAGACGTGTACGTATGTGCCACACATGGGCTGTTCTCAGGCAAGGCCTATGAGCGCATCGAAGAGGCACAAATGAAAAAGGTTGTCGTCTGCGATACAGTAGCCGTTCCCCGCAGCCGCCAAAACGGGAAGATCGAGGTTATCAGCGTAGCCGGACTTTTGGCGAAAGCCATCCAAAACGTGTTTGACGAAGAAAGCGTCTCCGAGTTGTTCGACCCCGACTTTCAAATATAGGTGATTGACAATAAAAAACCGCAGTATCGATGAATGTAATCAACCAAATCCGAAAAGCAGCCGCAGGCGTTAGGGCTTTGGCAAACCAAGATGACCCTAAGCAGAACGGCCAGCAAAACAGCAATACGAAAAAAAGCGATCGCTTTTTGATTGTGGGACTGGGAAACCCCGGCATTGAGTACCAAAAGACCCGGCACAACGCCGGTTTTATGGCAATCGACGCCTTGGCAGCTGACCTGGGAGCGAATTATTGGAAGGCGATGAACGGTGCGCTAGTCGCAGAATGCGACTACCACGACAAGCTGCTCATACTTGCCAAGCCGCAAAGCTTTATGAACTCCAGCGGCATACCCGTCAAATCCCTCTTAAAGCATTTTGCCTTGTCCCAAGAGGCAGGCACTGCCTTGTTGGTCGTTCATGACGAGCTTGACCTGCCGTCAGGCGTCTTGCGCTTGAAGTTTGACGGAGGTCATGGCGGACATCGGGGCGTCTTGTCCATTATCGATAACGTTGGCAGCGGCTTTTGCCGCCTACGCCTCGGGATAGGGCGGCCACCTGGCCGGATGCCAGCTGAAAAATTCGTGTTGCAAGAGCTAAAAAACGAGGCGTTGCAAGAAATGGAAGAGATGGCCTCCCAAGCTATAACAATCAGCAAGGCAGTCATCGATGACGGATTGGCCATGGCCATGAACAGGTTTAACATATGACAAACAACCAGGAATACGAACTACTCAGGTTTGCCAGCCTAAGCTCCACAAATGACTATTTGAAAAACCATTTAGACATGGGCATTGGGCAGAGGGACCTGCCTGTCTTTGTCTTGGCCGAAGAGCAAAGCAGCGGCAGAGGCCGCTTAGGCAGAAGCTGGCACTCGCCAAAAGGGGGAATTTACCTTTCTTTGCTCTGGCCTCGCCCGCTCCCACTCCAAGTAGCGCAAAGCCTCCCTTTAATCGTCGCTGTAGCTGTGCGTCAAGCCCTGCAACCACTATCCGAGCAGCTAATAAAACTCAAATGGCCAAACGACCTGGTGGTCGAGGATGGGGCAATCAGAAGCAAGCTAGTCGGGATCCTAGTAGAGCTGGTCAACGAAAAAGCCATTATCGGCATTGGCGTCAATGTCTTCTCAGACGGCAATAGTGCTGGCTTGGACAATGCCTACCTGATAAATGGCTCGATTAACACAGACCCTAAAGGCTTATATGACCAAAGTGTCGAGCAATTGATCAAGTGTCTGCTTGACTGTCTTGGCCTTTGGGAGGGACAAGGCTTTTCATTTGAGCCTTTTAGGGAAGAGTACCAACAATACTTGACACAGCTTGGGGAGTATGTCGAGGTCAGCAATGCTTTTGGGGAGCTGGTTGCTGCAGGTACCATTGAGGGCATAGACAACAACGGCCTGCTCATGCTTTCAAATGACGAGGGCATGCAAAAGGTTGTCAGCGGAGAAGTGACTCTGCGCAAAAACGTTTAGCCCATCGTCAACCTGTAGCAGGCTGTCCCAACTTCTTGTCTCTGATTTTTCCTCCCCTGATCGGGAGCACTCGTCTGTACCAGTTAAAAACGCTTGTCAAAAACCCGCTGGGTCTTTTTCTCAGACCGCGGCAGGTCGCCTAGACCGACAGCCTTGCTTATCACAGTCACCCCTAGCTGTTGTTTGATAAGCCGGCATAGTGACTCTTCGAGCACAAGGCGGGCTTCTCCCGATAAAGACGTCTCGAAAAGGACGGTCATACTGTCCCGTCCGTTTAGATGCTCGATTATCACCTGGTACTCGCTGGATGCCCCAGGTATCTTCGCTAAAGCCTCTTCGATATGGGCAGGAAAAACGTTCACGCCTTTGACTTTGACCATGTCGTCGGATCGGCCGATCAGCGTGTCGATACGGGTATGGGTGCTTCCGCAAGGGCATTGTCCGCCAACGATGCGGGTTAGGTCGTGCGTTCGATAACGGATCATCGGAGCGCCTTCTTTGCGTAGCGTGGTCAGCACCAGCTCGCCGAACTCCCCGTCGGGTAGTACCTCGCCTGTCTCAGGGTCAATGATCTCGGCATAGATGAAATCATCCCAACAATGCATAGCCATCTGGTACTCGCAGCTGATGGCAATGCCTGGGCCATATACCTCGGTCAAGCCATAGATGTCGAAGAGCTTGATGCCGAGCTCGGTGGAAATCCGAGCGCGCATTTTCTCGCCCCAGCGCTCGGACCCGATGACGCCGACGCGCAGGTTGATGCGGTCTTGCAAGCCCCGCTCGGCAATCGTCTCAGCCAGCAACAAGGCGTATGAGGAAGTAGAGCCTAAAACACTGGTTTGCAGGTCAATCATCATCTCGATCTGTTTGTCCGTGTTGCCTGGGCCCATGGGGACAACCATGGCGCCTAAAAGCTCGGCCCCGGCCTGAAAACCGATTCCGGCAGTCCAAAGCCCATAACCGGGGGTCACTTGGACCCGGTCTAAGGAGGTGACACCGGCAAACTCGTAACAACGCTTGAACATCTCCGCCCAGTCGGCAACGTCTTGTGCCGTATAGGGGATGATCACAGGCACCCCGGTAGTGCCGCTAGTCGAATGGATGCGCACGATGTCTTGAAGGGGAACAGCAGCCAGGCCCAGTGGGTATGACTCCCTGAGCTCGTCCTTTGTAGTCAAGGGAAGGCTTTGAAAGCCTTTTAAGTCCTTAATGTCAGCCAGATCGAGATCATGGTATTTTGTGGAGTAGAACTGGCTTTTTTGCTTGATACCCGCCAGTAGACTAAGTATCTGCTCCCATTGTTGGTCTTTCATTTGCTTGGGCCTTCCCCTCTCCTAAAGCCTTGATGTTCATTTCAAGGTACCTGGCTGGTGCCAGAGCTTGGATTGCTGATACGAGGCTGTCTTCGCTGATAGCCAAGGCTCCGGTGGCTATGGCGACTCCGAGCAATACGACATTTAAAACACGCCCAGAGCCTAGCTTTTCCAGTATGGCCTCTCCGTCTATTAAATACGCCTGGTAGGCAGGCAGGTCTGCTGCCGTTGACTTTGCCTCTAGCCAGGCAAGTAGCTTCTCTACGTCGTATACCTCGGATGGGTCCTTCGCTAATTGGGCTTGGATAGGCATGATCCCTTTGCAGGCAGTGACCAATGAGCCGCCTGCTTTGAGCAGATGCAGGTTGCGGGCGGCCTCAGCTGGCTCGAAGGCCATCAACAGATCGGCTTGGCCGGAGTAAATCATCGGCGAGAGCGGTGCATACCCGTCGTCGTCTGAAAAAATACGGATGTAGCCTAAAACGCTGCCCCCTCGTTGGGACATGCCAATCGTCTCGGCGGTACGTACGGTCTTGCCTTCTAACATTGCCGCATAGGCGATCAAACGCGATGCAAGCACTGTCCCTTGCCCACCGACTCCAGCAATAATAATGTCGTTACTCATGAGAAGTCCCCAATCGACTTGGTGGGGCAGATCTGGGAGCAGAGGCCACAAGCGGTACAGGTCTCTGGATCGATGCTGGTATGCGTCTTGGACGACAAGAGGGCAGGACAGCCCAGTGCGCGGATGCATGTCTTACAGTTGATGCAAGTGTCTGCGTTTACGGTAAGGCTTTTTGGGCTGGTCGTGACATAGATGCAAGGCGACCGAAAAACAATCGCACTGACGCCTTCATAGGCAATGGCCTCCCGGACTGCCCGTTTTGATTCTTGCAGGTCAAGGGGGTCGGCTTCGATGACACATTCGACCCCACAGGCACTGATGATCTGGCTGATGCTTAAGGCACTAGTGCCAGCATTGCCCTCCAGGTTTGCCGGGTCGGCATCAACAGCCATCCTCTCCCCGGTCCCCGGATGAGGCTGGCCGCCGGTCATAGCCGTCACAGAGTTGTCTAGTACGACGAAAGTCACGTTTGCTTGGTTGTACACTGCGTTGATCAGCCCGGGGATCCCACTGGCAAAGAAAGTCGAGTCGCCTAAAAAGCCTATGTGGTAACTGTCGGGCTCGGCCCAGGCCAGCCCTTGTGTAACGGTAAAGCCCGCACCCATACAGACACAGGTTTGGACCATCTTCAAGGGGACGGAGTTGCCTAATGTATAGCAGCCGATATCACCGCTGAAGCTTGCCTTTTTGCCCTTAAGGGCTTGTTTTACTGCATAAAAAGATGCCCGGTGCGGGCATCCGGCACAGAGCACAGGCGGCCGGGCGGGAATTTGTGGGGCATCCTGGTAGAAAGTGTCGACCTTTGTCTTCTTGGGGCTGTCAACGGAAAGGAAGTCGAGGATCTGCTCGGCTATCTCAGCCGCGGAGCTCTCACCGGCATCACGGGTGGTGTTTGTCAGATGCCCATAGATCTTGACCGGCAAGTGGTAGCGTCCTGCGACTTCTAGGAGGCGGCGCTCGATCACCGGCTCCAGCTCTTCGAATACGATGACTTCTGACAGGTCCTTCAGGTAAAGATAGGCCAGGCTGGTTGGAAAAGCGACAGGCATGCCGATCTTTAAAAGCTTCAGCGAGCCCACGTAGCCAAGCGAGTCGATCGCATCTTTGGCATAAGCCCAGCTTAAGCCGCCGGCTACAATGCCTAAGTGCGCCGGAGCAGGCGAGAGCCCGGTTTTCTCCATATAATTAAAAGCACTGCCCGAGCTATAGGCTTCAAGCTCGTTTAGGCGGCTCACTGTCTCTAGATGGCCAGCGTATGCCCGTGCCGGTAGGACGACCCAGTCGATTTTGGGGTCGAACCCGCTGATCGGGTGGACCTGGTAGCTAAAGTCGGCGTCGATGGTCACCGCCCCGTGGCTGACCCGGGTCACCGGCCTGACAATGACCGGGGTATGGTACTGCTCGGAGATCTCGAAAGCCTCCATCATCATCTGTAGGGCCTCTTCGGGAGTCGAAGGGTCGAGCAGGGGCACCTTTGCAAACTCAGCCAATTGGCGGGTGTCCTGCTCGGTCTGGGAAGAGAAGGGGCCGGGATCGTCAGCGACTAAAAGCACCAGTCCGCCAAGCCCCAGGTAGGGGAGGCTCATCAAAGCGTCTAGTGCGACGTTGAGTCCGACCATCTTCATCGTGGCTAGGGCACGGGCGCCGCTCATCGCAGCGCCGGCAGCCACTTCCAAAGCAACCTTCTCGTTAGTCGACCACTCCACATGCAGGTCGCTCAAGTTGTGCTTGCGGCCGAGGTAGGAGGCATACTCTAAGGCTTCTGTAGAAGGAGTCCCAGGATAGCCGCTGATCAGCTTGACTCCAGCCTTGATAGCTCCAAGGGCAAGAGCCTGGTTGCCCATCAATAGTTCTTTTGTCATATGAGCTCCTTGTCTGTAAGTAAAATGCTAGCTAGGCATTCAATCAAGCAGTGGCTCGCCGTTGTCGTCAGGCAGCAAGTCGAGAGCATCGCTTACATCAGTATTGTCACCTGCCGGGCCGAAGTCGCCATTTACTGCCAGGAGCTCGATCTCAAAACGCAGGCTCGCATAAGCCGGTATTGAGCCGCTTCCGCTTGCCCCATAGCCAAATGCGGCAGGAATGATCAAAGTACGCTTGCCACCGACCCGCATGCCAAGCAGGCCCTGGTCCCAACCCTTGATCACTTCGCCTTCGCCCAAGACAAACTCGAAATAGCCTGTCTCGTTTAAGTAAGTGGCGTCAAAGACCGTTCCGTCCTCAAGGGTGCCGACATAAGTTACCCTTATCAGGTCACCCTCAGCAGCCTCTGGGCCATCCCCGATCTCATCGTCGATGATTTCGAGCTCGCCAGCCAGCTTCAAGTCGACATCGTAGGGCAGCCCGCTAGGCATTGGGTTAATGGTGATGCGGTCTGACTCCAACAGGTCGGCGTAATACTTGTTCGGGCGTTCAGTCTCTAAAAACTCAGGCAAGGCGTCAAGGATCTCTTCACGCATATCATCTGGGACCGCGTCTGGGTCGAAGCCCTCGTCGCCGATCTGGTACTCGTCAGTGCAATAGATAATGAATAGGTAGTAATCACTTTCCACTATCCCCGAGACTTCGCCTACACTAAGCTCGTCTAAGGCCAAGTAGTATTCGTCTGGCAAGTTTGTCAAGGCCTGCCAGCCCATGTCGCCACCAGGCTCCAGGTCCATATAGGCTTTAGAGTATGTGTCCGACACGGTGGCAAAATCCATGCCGGAGGCGAGTGCGCTTTGTGCCCTTTGGGCCTGTTGCAGCGCCTCTTCATAGGCTTCTTCGTCTTCGACGACAATGATCACGGCGCTTGACTTCTTCCCCACCAGCTGTGGGGCATACTCGGCGAGAAAATCATCGATCTCCTCTTGCGTCGGCTCGCTGTCCTCGTACATCGAATTCATCAATCGGGAAATCACATCCTGTGCTTCCAGAAAACGACGGTACGAAAGGTCGTCGGCAAAACCCATGGCGTTGATGAAATTCGTCCACTCCACGCCTTTGCCGAAGTATTCCTGCTGTTCTTCGATTATCAGGTCCACTGCTACCTGGTCTGGATAAATGCCAAGCTCGGCAGCATCGTTTAAGACCATGATCGGTATGGCAAACTGGTTTTTGATGACATGGTCGCGCAAGGTCTCCGGGGTAAAGTCGCTCCAAACCAAAGTCACCGCCCACTCCTCGTCTGCCATTAAGTTGCCATACGAGTCAGATCGCATGGATTCGACAGTATGGGTAATGTCTGCCTCCCGGACCTCTACGTCGTCGACTGTGGCGGCGATCTGCTTTAAATCGTATTTGTAGGTCTCGGTCCTCCCATTGTTGATAAAGTAATAAGCGCCTGATCCAATCAAGGCAATGGCCAATATCCAAACAAGAACCGTTTCCCATGGTTTATTCTGCATTAGCTACCCTTCTATCACCTAGCCAAAGTGACTGCCTAACTTACCACACCCACTTCGGAAAATTGCTCTTAACTGCATAAGTGCCCATTTAAAAGACAAACCAGTATTTTCTCACAAGATCGCAAATGATGCCGAGCATGATATGTTTGTTTGTACGTAGAAAAACCTTTATCCCGGCTAAGCTTGGGCCTGTGGAGAAGTGCCTGACGCTCCTTGCAGCCTGTCGGCGGTGCTGCTAGACCCCTAGGCGGTGCTAGACCCCTAGGCGGTGCTCCATCCAGGTGATCAGGGTGTTTAAGGTTTTTTTCCAGTCAGGCTCGTTGAATATCTCATGGCGCGCATCTGAGAGCAAGGCTGTCTCGACGTCACCTTTTAAGGCCCTTTTGAAAGAGGCAGCCATTGCCTTGGGGGCACGGCCGAACTTGGAGACCGGGTCTTTGCCACCAGCCAAACAGAGAATACGCAAATTCGCCGGGGTAAAGCCCTTCTCCACCGAAACCATGTTACGCATCAGCGTAGCCAAAGTCAGGTAAGCCCCGTTGGTAAACATAAAACCACAGAGGGGGTCGGCGATATAGGCGTCAACAACCTCAGGGTCGGTACATATCCAGTCGAAGTCGGTCCGTCTGTCCTTGATGACTCTCGAGTAGCTTCCTAGGCCAAGTTTGTGGAGGTTGGTCGAAACCGTGCGCTCTCCCTGCTTTTTGACCACTCGCTTAAGGTAGGCCAAGGTCGGAAGCATGGTGGCCATCCGGGGCTCTGCTGTTCCGGAGAGCACCACTGCATCTAGCCCGTCCCCATAGATGCTGATGTAGACGCGGACAATGAAACTGCCCATTGAATGGCCAAGCATGATGTAGGGGACGCTTTCTAAATAACGTTTCTGGACTGTCTCCCGCAGGCTATGCACGTCCTCGATCAGGATACGGTCGCCGTTCTCCGCCGGTATATGTCCAAGGTCGTCAGGGCTGGCAGCGGACTTCCCATGTCCGACATGGTCTTCTCCACATACAACAAAACCTTGGTCTACCAGGTGTTTGGCAATATGGCTATATCGGCCGCTATGCTCAGCAGCACCATGCACGACCTGGATCACAGCCCGCGGCAAGTCTTTGCCCGAAGCCACCTTGTTGGGCTCTTTCAACCACGCTTGGATCTGCGTCTCGTTGTCATAGGAGAGGTATGTCAGGTTCGTCGTTTTCATGTTATTGAAGAATATCGTATAGTAATGATAGCTTGTCAATACCTGTTCTTCTCTACTTGCCGGAAAGCGAGGGCAAATATGGATAAAAAAAGGCGCTACTTCGTTGGTATAAGCGTCTCTGTGGTCTTCTTGATAGTAGCGTCGATGCTATTTCTTATCCTAAACGCACAAAAACGGTCGTTTGACATCACCGAGACATATCGCATATCAATGCCGAACAAAGAAACGGCTTATCTGCAAGTTGCCTTGCCCATAACGTATGCTTACCAAGAGCTTGGCGACTTTAATATTGAGGGTGTCGACTCTTACGAGATAGTAGAGTACGATGGCTGGTGTGAAATGATAGCAATAGTAAATGCGAGCAAGACTTCAACAGAGGCTTTAGTAAGGGTCCAATATTCGCTTAGCTTGTTAAAGAACATTGCTCCGTGGGATGGCGAAGTGCTAGACGAGTACCTTCAGCACCAACAATATGTAGATATTGAAAACACCAAGATTATCGAGCTTGCCCGCCAGCTTCAGGGAGCCGATGATTATCAAACTGCGCTAAACACCGTCGAATATGTGCACAAAACCCTAAAAATACCTAAGGATACGCAACCAAACAAGCCACAGTTAAGCGCGTCCGAGTTGCTTGACGACCCATCCGGAGTCTGCTATGACTTTGCGATCCTAACGACTGCATTGCTTCGTGCAAATGCCATCCCCACCCGGCTGATCAGCGGTTTGACGCTACAACTGCCCTTGCAAAAAGCTTCAGACTGGATGCATCCGGGGATCGCTCATGCCTGGGTGGAGTTCTTTGCGAACGACAAATGGCACATCGCCGACCCGACCTGGGGAAGGTTTGACAAAAGCGACACTGCCCACCTGTCCTATGGCACCTATGAAAGCAATATCTTCTCCGATTTTCAACAGCTTCGTTACCAAGAGATCGAGTCTGCCGGCTACCATATCGTCGGCGGGATGAGTGCGCCTCTAGCGTTCATGGTGTACTCCACCGGTCCCGATGTTACTGTCATCCCCAAGGCTGTTGCCAATGTGAATTGGTTTTAAGGCATATTTATAAGCTACTTAAGTACATTTGTGGAGAAGTTTAAGCTTCGCTTAACATTTTGAGAGTAGACTTGTTGTATCTATGTTGTTTATGAAGAATGAATTAGCCTGGTGGTTTTTGGGCGTCGTAACAGGAAGGTCTTAAAAGATAAATGGACAGCGGTCTCATCCTGGCGCTCGACCAGGGCACAACCAGCTCCCGTGCCTTGCTCTTTGACCATCAGGCTAGGCTGGTCGGCAGTGCACAGCATTCCTTTGAGCAGATCTACCCAAAACCTGCCTGGGTCGAGCATGATCCCCAAGAAATACTGTCTTCGCAGTTCAAGGCAGTCGATGACGCCTTGGCAGCTACAGCAGCCAAGGCTCAGCAAATTGCCGCTATCGGTATAAGCAACCAACGCGAGACAACATTGGTCTGGGATAAAAAGACAGGAAAGCCGATTGCCAATGCCATAGTTTGGCAGTGTCGTCGGACCAGCGAGATGCTGGAGCAGATCTGTAAAGACCCCCAGGTGGAAGAAGGCATCATTGACCGGACGGGGCTTGTCCCAGACGCTTATTTCTCAGCGACTAAAATCGCCTGGCTGTTAAACGAGGTGCCTGGGGCTAGAGCAGCAGCCAAACGGGGGGAGCTGGCGTTTGGCACAGTCGATACTTGGCTGGTCTACCAGCTAACTGGCGGGCTTGTGCATGCTACTGACATTACCAATG
>WRNE01000015.1 GCA_009776725.1 Coriobacteriia bacterium | reverse complement strand
AGAACCTGCCGGTTTTGCGGATACGATACGCTTTTGACAACCAAAATCGGCTAAAACGACTCATTTTGGTTGTCAAAAGCGTATCGTATCCGACAATCGCCCGCTTCAGGGGCAGGTATGCTGGGAGCGGCGGAAGCAACAGAAGCCCACGTTAGACGGGAAGCCGCAGGGGCTTCTCCACATAAGACAGAGGAGGGAAGATGAGGGTAAAAACAAAGATGGTCTCGCTGATTGTGGCCTTGGCGATGCTTGGGCAGTTGGCAGGCCTAGCCTTCGGAGAGGTGGAGCCAACCGGGGCTGGAGGCGCGCAGACGGCTCCCCTTGCAGCTGAGGAAGCCGTGCCCCAGTTTCGGCTAACCATCAGCATCCCGTCAGGCGGAGCAACGTTTGTACTGCCAACCAGCGGCAACTTGGGCGGCACGATCGCAGGCAAGCCATTCAATTGGGCTATCGACTGGGGCGACGGCAGTACAGAGGCCAGCTCTGGTACCAGCGAGTTCAACAGCGGTATAGCACATACCTATGCTGGGACAGGAGACTACACCGTCACCATCGAGCCGGCCGGGTCGACTGAGGCCTGGTTGGCAGCATTTGGTTTTGCGGGAGCAGAGTACTTTGGCAGCAAAGCAATGCTGACTGGTGTTCTAGACCCGCTCAGGCCAGAGATGACGCGCACACAAGCACAAATCGATGGAAGCCTTGCTCCTCCAAACAACGAATGGAATCGGGCTTTTTTCGACTGCCAAAACCTCACGACAATACCGACTTTTGAGGGCTGGGAGGCAATAGGCTCTGTCGGGGATAACTTTGCCTCAGAGATGTTTTTTGGCTGCTACCGCCTTACCACATTGCCAGAAGGCTTCAATTTGCCACAAAGCCTTACCGAAGTAGGCGACAACTTTGCCTCGTTCATGTTCGCTAACTGTATAAACTTAAAAACACTGTCCTCAGGCTTCAACCTGCCTCAGGGCTTGACCGAAGTGGGCAACCGCTTTGCCACAGGGCTTTTCAGTTCTTGTGGGGGCATCGAGGCTTTGCCGGCAGGCTTCAACCTCCCTCAAGGACTGACTAGGGTAGGCGACTACTTCGCACACGCTATGTTCTTTTACTGTACACGACTGGCGACGCTGCCTATTGGCTTCAATTTGCCTCAGGGTATCACCGAGACGGGCAACTGGTTTGCCGGTGATCTGTTCTACTACTGCATAAACCTGACAAACCTGCCTGAGGATTTCAACCTGCCCCCAGGCATCACCAGCGTGGGCAGCGCCTTTGGATGTGCGATGTTCTTCCGATGCCTAAGACTTGAATTGCTGCCGGATGGCTTCAACCTGCCCCAGGGTATCACCGAGACGGGCGAGCTCTTCGCAGCCAGTATGTTCCATGGGGCAGGCAGCCCACACTTTCAGATAAACGACGGGTTCTGCTTGCCGGTTGGTGTCCCTGCCGAGACTGAGTACGCCTTCAGTGGGGCCTTTATCCTGTCTGACAATGCCCCTGTCCAAAACCGCACGGCAGCCTCGATCATCGGGGACTGCCCGACGCCTAGCACAGACCGCCGTGCCTTTGGCGAGCATTTCACCGACATCGACGATATCGATGCCAACTGGAGCGGCCGTCAAGTGCCGCCACCGATCGGCGAGCCAGGTTCGGGCGACTTGAACGGCGACGGCTCGGTGACCATGGACGAGGTGATTATCGTGCTTCGGGCAACAATCGGCAGCGTCCCGCTGAGCCGCGAACAGCTCGCTGTCATCGACATGGACTTCGACGGCGAAATAACCATGGGGGATGTGATTCTCGCTTTGCAGAAGACAGTTTGATTAAGTGTGGAGAAGACCTTGCGACAGGGTTTCTCCACATAAAAAGAGGAGGGAAGATGAGGGGTAAAACAAAGGTGGTATCGCTGGTTGTGGCTATGGCGATGCTTGGGCAGTTGGCAGGACTAGCCTACGGGGAGGTGGTGCCGGCTGGAGCTGGCAACGCGCAAGCAGCTCCCTTGGCAGTTGCCGAAGACAATCCGCGGTTTCAGCTGACGGTCACCATCCCGGCTGGAGGAGCAACATTCATCCTGCCAACCAGCAGCAACTTAGGAGGCATGGTCGCAGGCAAGCCCTACAACTGGCTAGTCGACTGGGGAGACGGCAACACAGAGCTAGCTCAAGGCGAAAGCTCGAGTGGCGGTGGAGTTACTCATGGTTATGGAGTCGCGGGAGACTTTACCATCACAATCACGCCCAATGGGCAGATTTGGGCATGGCTGGCGGCTTTTGGCTTTACTCGTGTTGCATCGGGGTTTGAGGGGTCAAACGCCGCAACAAACAAAGAGCTTGTCACGTCCGTTGCCGGCCCGCTGACCCCTGAGATGACACGGAACTATGCACAGTTGACCGGCGCTCAGGCGGCTCCCGACTATGAGTGGGCTTACATGTTTTATGGATGCACTAATATGAGGGAGGTACCGTCGGTCGAGGGCTGGGAGTTGATCGAATCAACAGGGCACTTATTTGCTTTTTCAATGTTTGTGAATTGCAGCAGCCTCTTGCACCTGACGAACAGCTTCAACCTTCCAGAGGGAATATTATCAACAGGAAGCTACTTTGCTAGCTATATGTTCACTCGATGCACGAACCTTACATCCTTGCCAGCAAGGTTCAACCTACCTCAAGGCATCACCCACACAGACGTAGACTTTGCGTACAACATGTTCTCAGAATGCCACAGTTTAAAGAGCCTGCCAGCAGTCTTCAACCTGCCTCAGCACATCACAGAGGCAGATGAGGGTTTTGCCGTCTGCATGTTTGCAGAATGCTACAGTATTGAGCGCTTACCAGCAGGTTTCAACCTACCTCAAGATATGAGCAAGGTAGGCTCTTATTTTGCATCCTCGATGTTTTTTAGATGCGAAAGCCTCATTGATCTGCCTGAGGGCTTCAACCTACCTCCAGCTATCACAGAGGTAGACGACGCGTTTGCTGCAGGGATGTTTTCATGGTGCTACAGCTTAAATAGCCTGCCCGAGGGCTTCAACCTGCCGCAGGGCATCACATTGGCAGGCAGGGACTTCGCCCGGGAGATGTTTACATCTTCAGGCAGCTCGTCTTTTCAGGTAAACAGCCAGTTCTGCTTTCCTTTGACCATTGCCGCCGATTGTCCGGATGCCTTCTATCGGACATTCTTGTTAAATGATGCTGTTCCTGTGCAGAACCGTACAGCGACATCTATCATCGGAAGCTGTCCGACGCCGCTTGACGAGCGTGAGACCTTTGGCAGGTGTTTTCCAGACTACGGGTCCCTTCCACTGAACTGGGGCGGGGCTAGGCCAGTCGAGGTCGAGCCAGTGTTGCGTATAGCCATCCGGATCCCAGTGCGGAACTTCTCGTTTGTTTTGCCGACTTCCGGGTACTTAAACAGTTCCTATTACGGCATGCCTTATAACTGGTACATAAGCTGGGGTGACGGCAACTCGGAGGTCAGCTCAGGCTTCAGTGAGTCCAACAGCGGCATAGCACATACCTATGCCGGAACAGGAGACTACACGGTCACCATCAGGCCGGTCGGATCGAATGAGGCCTGGTTGGCAGCCTTTGGCTTTGCCGGAACAGAAAACTATGGCAGCAAGGCATTGCTGACAGGCGTTTTAGACCCGCTCAGGCCAGAGATGACGCGCACAAAGGCACAAATCGATGGAAGCCTAGCTCCACCGGACAACGAATGGTACCGAGCGTTTATTAACTGCGCCTATCTCACGACAATACCGACTTTTGAGGGCTGGGAAGCAATAGGCTCTGTCGGGGATAACTTTGCCTCAGAGATGTTTTCTGACTGCTACAGCCTTGTTACATTGCCAGACAACTTCAACCTGCCTCAAGGCCTTACCAGGGCAGGCGACAACTTTGCCGCGTTGATGTTTTCCAACTGTACAAACCTTGTAACGCTGTCCCCAGGCTTCAACCTGCCGCAGGGCTTGACCGAAGTCGGCGACAGTTTTGCTTCAGGGCTGTTCAGGACTTGCGGAGGCATCAGGGCTTTGCCTACAGGCTTCACCTTCCCCCAAGGACTGACTAAAGTAGGCGACAACTTCGCACGGACTATGTTCTTATTCTGCACAAGCCTAGATATGCTGCCTCTTGGTTTCAACCTGCCTCAAGGCCTTACCAGGGCAGGAGACTACTTTGCCAGCGATATGTTCTCCTCCTGTACGAGCCTGATAAGCCTGCCCGAGGGCTTCAACCTGCCGCCTGGTATCACAGAGACGGGTGACTGGTTTGCTGGTTACTTGTTCTACAATTGCTTGAGCCTGACAAACCTGCCTCTTGGCTTCAACCTGCCTCAGGGCATTACCTCAGTCGGCGAGCGCTTCGCAGTCGGCATGTTTCGTGGAGCAGGCAGCTCACACTTTCATATAAACGACGAGTTCTGTCTCCCAGCAGGCGTCCCAGCCGAGTGCGAGTATGCTTTCGGTATGGCTTTTGTCCTGTCTAACAATGCCCCTGTCCAAAACCGCACGGCAGCCTCGATCATCGGCAGCTGCCCGTCGCCTAATGCAGAACGCCATGCCTTCGACACGCATTACATCGACATTGACTTCATCCCTGTCAACTGGGGAGGAGGCGGATTGACGCCTCCACCGGTCGGCGAGCCTGGCTCGGGCGACTTGAACGGCGACGGCTTGGTGACCATGGACGAGGTGATTATCACACTGTGGGCAACAATAGGCAGCGTCCCGCTGAGCCGCGAACAGATCGCTGCCATCGATATGGACTTCGACGGCGAAATAACCATGGGGGATGTGATTTTAACTTTGCAGAAGACAGTTTGATTAAATGTGGAGAAGCCCTTGCGACAGGGCTTCTCCACATAAGAAAGATGAGGGAAGATGAGGGTTAAAACAAAGATGGTCTCGCTTGTTGTGGCCTTAGCAATGCTTGGGCAGGTGGCAGGCCTGGCCTTCGGAGAAGGGGAGCCAACCGGAGCTGGAGGCGAGCAAGCAGCTCCCTTGGCAGCCGCTGAAGACAATCCCCGGTTTCAGCTCACGGTCACCATCCCGGCAGGCGGAGCGACATTCATGCTGCCAACCAGCAGCTACTTGGGCGGCAGCGTTGCAGGCAAGCCTTACAACTGGATGGTCGACTGGGGCGACGGCTCCACCCAGGCTGCGGCGGGTGAGAGTCAAGCCAACGGAGGCATCTCCCATGCATATGTGTCAGGGGGAGCATACCCGATCGTCATCACGCCGCTAGAAACAATTGAGGCTTGGCTGGGGGCTTTTGGCTTTTATTCGACCGGCACGGGAGCCAACTCGTATGAGAACAAGAGCCTTTTGACTGCTGTAGCAGGCCCCTTGACCCCCCAGATGACCCGCACTTCGGCACAGATAGCAGGCACAGAGCCTGCTCCTGACTACGAATGGGCATATATGTTCGACGCATGCGCATCGTTAAGGCAAGCCCCGACAGTCGAAGGCTGGGACAAGGTCGTCTCGGCAGGCGATTGTTTTGCCCAGAGCATGTTCCATGGCTGTCAAGAGCTAAATCAGCCATCAGCCTTTAACCTACCGCAAGCCCTGACCAGTGTAGGTGAAAGCTTTGCCACTAGCATGTTTTTTGGTTGTTATTTTCTCGATCTGCCAGCGGGCTTCAACTTGCCCCAAGGCTTGACCGAGGCAGGAGAAAGATTCGTTTTTTCGATGTTTGCGGCATGTTTTGGCTTGAGGGTGCTGCCAGCGGGTTTCAACCTGCCCCAGGGTATTGCAGCAGTGGGGGAATGGTTTGCAGGCGGCATGTTCACCTACTGTATAAGCTTGACAAGCCTGCCAGCGGGCTTCAACCTACCGCCAGGCATCAATGGGGCAGGGGACAGGTTTGCATACGGCATGTTCATAGATTGCGAAAGCCTGACAAGCCTACCAGCGGGCTTCAACCTGCCTAAGAGCTTGACAAAGGCAGGTAGTTTTTTTGCCAACACCATGTTCTATAGCTGTTCTAAGCTTNAGGGACTGCCGGACGGCTTCACGTTTCCCCAGGGCATTACCAGTGTTGGTGACAACTTCGCATTTCGGTTGTTTGACGGGTGCCTTGGCTTGAGCACATTGCCAGAGGGCTTCAACTTGCCTCAAGGCTTGACCAAGGTAGGCAGCGGTTTCGCAGCGGGACTCTTCAATAACTGCAGCTCTCTGATAAGCCTGCCAGCAGGCTTCAACCTGCCGCCTGGCATCACGGAGGCAGGAGACGATTTTGCTTATAGGATGTTAGCCGGCTGCTCCAGCCTTGACTTGCTGCCAGCGGGCTTCAACCTGTCCCAGGGCATCACCAGCGTCGGTGACAACTTCGCTGCCGAGCTGCTCTATCTTGCCGGCAGTCCGAGCTTCCAGCTAAACAGCGATTTCTGCTTCCCGGCAGGCATCCCTGCCGACAGCAGCAATGCTTTTCACCAGGCCTTACAGCTCTCGGACCAAGCGCCTGTGCAACACCGCAGGGCAATCTTCATCATCGGGGACTGCCCGACGCCCAGCACGCCGCGCAGCACCTTCGACGCGCACTTCGGCGACATCGACGTCATCCCTGTCAACTGGGGCGGCGGTCTGGTGCAGCTGATAGCCGGCTCTGGCGACCTGAACGGCGACGGCATCGTGACCATGGATGAGGTGATAATCGTGCTTCAAGCCACAATCGGTGTGGCAGAGCTGTCTGCTGCTCAGCTCGCCGCCATCGATATGGACTTCGACGGCACAATAACCATGGCGGATGTAGTCATAGCGTTAAAAAAGACAGTTTGATTAAATGTGGAGAAGGCCACGCCGGGGCTTTGAGAAGGCCTCGCAGGGGCTTGGAGAAGACCTCGCCAGGGCTTGGAGAAAACCTCGCAGGCGCTTCTCCACAAGAAACGGAGGGAAAATGAGAAGTGTTACAAAAAGGATGAGAGTGGTGACAATAGCACTCTCGATGATAATGGCAGCCGCAATGCTCGGGCAGGTTCCGATCATTGCGCTTGGAGAAGGCGGCTTTGAGGAAGCAACCCAAGTGCAGGCTGCCCTGGTGCCATACGACGAAGACGAGCCAAGCTTTCAACTGACCGTCAGCATACCCGAGGGCGGAGCAACGTTCTTCTTGCCTACGAGCAGCTGTATGAACGGATCGATGGGTGTAAAGGAATACGACTGGGCGATCGACTGGGGCGATGGCGACACCGAGCTTGCATCAGGGACCAATACAAACCGCAATGGCATACCCCATACTTACGAGTATGCCGGGTATTACACAGTGACTATTACCCCCAACGGGACGACTGAAGCCTGGCTGGCTGCTTTTGGTTTCACAAACAGCATATTAGGGTCAGACGAACCGGCTAACAAGGACCTTGTAATAGCCGCAGCGGGCCCGCTGACTCCCCAGATGACGCGGACATCGGCCCAGATCGACAGAACAGCCCAGGCACCTCGCTATGAATGGGCCTATATGTTCAGCGGATGCACAAACCTGGTACAGGGACCCTCAGTTCTAGGCTGGGACCAGATCTATAATGTGGGAAGCGCTTTTGCATCGTTCATGTTTAATGAATGCAGCAGCCTCGAGTACTTGCCGGAGGGCTTCAACCTGCCACAGCGCGTCACCATGGCAGACGACGGTTTCGCCAGAGGCATGTTTTATCTTTGCTACAGCTTGAAATGCTTACCGGAGGGCTTTAATTTCCCTCAAGGCATTACCCATGACGACGGCTCCTTTGCATATGGGATGTTTTATACCTGCGAGAGCCTAAGCGAGCTGCCGGCAGGCTTCAACCTGCCCCAAGGCATCACCAGTGTAGGCTCAGGGTTTGCTGCAGGCTTGTTCTCTAGGTGCTACAGCTTGGAAAGCCTGCCGGAGGGCTTCAACCTGCCGCCAGGCATCACCAGCACAGGCAATGAGTTCGCTTCGTATATGCTTAACTATTGCACTAACCTGGACTCACTGCCAGCGGGCTTCAACCTGCCCCAAGGCATAGTTAGTGTAGGGTGGGGCTTTGTAATGGGCATGTTCATAGCCTGTGAGAGCTTGGATTCGCTGCCAGCGGGCTTCAACCTGCCCCAGGGTATCAGTTATGCTGACTCTCATTTCGCTGCTGAGATGTTTAGGGATGCAGGCAGTGCGTCCTTCCAGCTAAATGACGAGCTTTGCTTCCCGATTGGTGTTTCAGCCGATACTTCAAACGCTTTTTATCGAGCATTCCAGCTCTCAGAGCTAGCGCCCGTGCAGGATCGCACAGCGGCTTCGATTATCGGGGACTGCCCGACACCGGCGGATAGACGCGAGACCTTCGGCAGCTGTTTTGCAGACCTTGCTCTTATCCCGTTGAACTGGGGCGGCCCTGACCCGGCATTGACAGAGCAGATGTTCAGCTTCATAGTCAGGGTTACATCGGCTCCAGGCGTGTTCGTGTTGCCAACTTCCGGCTACCAAAACGGGACTTACGACGGCAAGCCCTATGACTGGCTGATAGACTGGGGTGACGGAAGCTCTGGTGTCTATGCTGGAACAAGCGCTTATATGAGCGGCATAACACATGTCTATTCCGTGACCAGTAATTACGGCATCACTATCAGTTCTAACGGATCCACTGAGGCCTGGCTGGCTGCTTTCGGCTTCTATGGTGCAGACGACCAGCAAAGCAGCAATATGATAGTTACCGCGTCTGGCCCAATCAAACCCGAAATGACACGCACCACAGGCCAAATCGATGGCTCGCTTGCAGCACCAGACTACGAATGGGGCATGACGTTTTATAACTGTCTGAACCTTCGGTCTATACCGGCTTTTATAGGTTGGGAGGGAATTGACACTGTCGGTGATTATTTCGCAACAGGGATGTATTACAACTGCACCAGCCTTTCTATGGTGAATACGGGGGTCACCCTGCCTCAAGGCATTACGAAGGCAGGCGATGCCTTTGCCTATGAGATGTTCAGTAACTGCACAAGACTCACGACGTTGCCCTCTGGATTCAACTTGCCCCAACGCATCACCGAGGTCGGCGACAGCTTCGCAGCCAGGATGTTCTTCGCTGCTGGCAGTCCGAACTTCCAGCTAAACGATGAGTTCTGCTTCCCGGCAGGCATCCCCGCCGACAGCAGCAACGCCTATTACCAGGCCTTACAGCTCTCGGACCAAGCGCCTGTCCAACACCGCAGGGCAATCTTCATCATCGGCGACTGCCCGACACCCAGCACACCGCGCTATACCTTCGACGCGCACTTCGGCGACATCGAGGTTATACCCGTCAACTGGGGCGGCGGGCTGGTACAGCTGATAGCGGGCTCGGGCGACCTAGACGGCGACGGCCTCGTGACCATGGACGAGGTAATTGTTACCCTGCAAGCCACAATCGGTGTGGCAGAGCTGTCAGCTGCTCAGCTCGCCGCCATCGATATGGACTTCGACGGCGCAATCACCATGGCGGATGTAGTCTTAGTGCTAGGGCGGACAGTTTGAAACTGAATCAGAAGTCTTAGCTTAAGCCTTCTGGCCACGATTAGGATTTAAGGGGGAGAAGCCCTTGCGACAGGGCTTCTCCCACTGAAAGAAAGGGAGAGCCGGTTACCAATGCTGCACGAGCAGTCGGAATCTGCCGGTTTTGCGGATACCATACGCTTTGGTCAACCAAAATGACTCAAAGTAACCTATTTTGGTTGTCAAAAGCGTATGGTATCCGACAAGCGCCCGACCAAGGGCAGGCATGTTGGGAGCAGCAGTAGATCACGCTAGACGGGAGGCCAAAAGGGCTTCTCCAGATAAAAAAGAGGAGAAAAGAAATGACATTGAAACGAAAGAACAAGCTCATACTGACGATGGTCTCACTGGTGATGGTGCTGACACTGCTGCGTCTGGTGCCGCCACTGGCAGCTGCTGACGAACCGACAGCGACAGGAGAACTGGAGCAGGCCTTCTACCTGACGGTGAGGATTCCTGCTGACAACACCACCTTCATCTTGCAGACCAGCAGCTACCTGAATGGCACATTTGGAGGCAAGCCCTACAACTGGATGGTCGACTGGGGAGACGGAGTTGTCGAAGCCAGGTCTGGCACCAGCTCGCAAGACGGGGGCATACCGCACGCTTACACCTTGGTTGGCGACTATACCATCGCCATCACACCGAACGGGACCACCGAGGCTTGGCTCGGAGCGTTCGGCTTTGAAGGGACTATCGATGGGTCGCTCATCTCAGCCAACAAACGCTTGGTGATTGGCGCACCCAGCCTAATCACGCCCCAGATGACCAGGACAACTGCCCAGATCGAAGGAAGCGAGCCGGCTCCGGACTACGAGTGGAGTCGGGCGTTTTATTTTTGCATGTCCCTAGTCGAGGCCCCAAGCTTTGCCGGGTGGGAGAACGTGACAAGCGTGGGCAACGGCTTCGCATCTGGGATGTTCTCGAATTGTGACAGGCTCAATGCTTTTCCTCTGGGATTCCAGCTTCCACAGGGCTTGGTCGAGGCAGGCGACTCCTTTGCTGCAAGCTTGTTCTATTGGTGCCACAGCCTTGCTACCTTGCCCAATGGCTTCACATTGCCGCAAGGCCTTGTTACGGTAGGCGACTATTTCGCAGCATATATGTTCTTCACTTGCTTCTGTATAGCCGAGCTGCCCGCCACCTTCAACCTGCCGCAGGGGCTGACCAGCGTGGGAAGTTATTTTGCATACAATCTGTTTGAAAACTGCTCAGGCCTATCGGGACTGCCTGCAGGCTTTAACCTGCCACAGGGCATAACAGAAGTAGGCACTAGGTTTGCTGTTGCTATGTTCTGGGATGCCGGCAGCAAGACGTTCCAGCTAAACGACGAGTTCTGCTTCCCGGCAGGCATTCCTGCCGATAGCATAGACGCCTTCTATGGAGTTTTCAATTTTGCAAACTCAGTACCCATACAAAACCGCACAGCGATCTCCATCATCGGCGACTGTCCCACGCCCAGCACACAGCGTTATACCTTCAATACTCGCTTTAGAGACATAGACGACATTCCTGAAAACTGGGGCGTGCTGATACGGTTGGTAACGGGCTCTGGCGACTTGAACGGCGACGGCGTGGTGTCCATGGATGAGGTCGTTACCACCCTCCAAGCCACAATTGGCACCGCCGAGCTGAGCTCCGGGCAGCTCGGCGTGATCGACATGGACCGTGACGGAGTAATCACCATGGCTGATGTAGTCCTCGCTTTGCAAAAGACGGTTTGATCTATATGTGGAGAAGCCCTATCGATGGGGCTTCTCCATGTAAGCGGCCAGAATCTGCCGGTTTTGCGGATACCATACGCTTTTGACAACCAAAATGGCTCAAAATAACCTATTTTGGTTGTCAAAAGCGTATGGTATCCGACAGGCGCCTGCCCCTGTGGCAGGCATGTTGGGAGCAGCAGAAACTCACGTTAGACGGGAAGCCAAGGGCTTCTCCAGATAAAAAAAAGAGGAGAAAAGAAATGACATTGAAACGAAAGAACAAGCTCATACTGACGATGGTCTCACTGGTGATGGTGCTGACACTGCTGGGTCTGGTGCCGCCACTGGCAGCTGCCGACGAACCGACAGCGACTGGAGAACTGGAGCAGGCCTTCTACCTGACAGTCAGGACGCCTGACAACGACACGATCTTCCTGCTGCCGACCAGCAGCTACCTGCGTGGCACGTATGGAGGCAAGCCCTACGACTGGATGGTCGACTGGGGAGACGGAGTCGTCGAGTCCAGGTTCGGCACCAGTTCGCAAAGCGGGGGCATACCGCACACCTACGCCTTGGCGGGTGACTATACCATCATCATTACTCCGAACGGATCGACCGAGGCCTGGCTCGGGGCCTTTAGCTTCTATTGGACTGACGGGGGGTCGAACAGCACAGCCAACAAACGCTTGGTGATTGGCGCACCCAGCCTGATCACGCCCCAGATGACCAGGACAACTGCCCAGATCGAAGGAAGCGAGTCGGCTCCGGACTACGAGTGGAGTTGGGCGTTTTATTTTTGCACGTCCCTAGTCGAAGCCCCAAGCTTTGCCGGGTGGGAGAACGTGACAAGCGTGGGCGACGGCTTCGCTTATGAGATGTTCTCGCATTGTGACAGGCTCAATGCTTTTCCTCTGGGATTCCAGCTTCCACAGGGCTTGGTCGAAGCAGGCGACACCTTCGCTGCATACTTATTCTATTGGTGCACCAGCCTTGCTACCTTGCCCAATGGCTTCACATTGCCGCAGGGCCTTGTTATGGTAGGCGACTATTTCGCAGCAGGGATGCTCAGCGCTTGCTTCTATCTAGCCGAGCTGCCCGCTACCTTCAACCTGCCGCAGGCGCTTACTAAAGCTGGCGACTCCTTTGCCTATCACATGTTCCACTACGATTCCAGATTGAACGGACTGCCAAACGGCTTTAACCTGCCACAGGGCATAACAGAGGTAGGCTCGTCGTTTGTTGCTTATATGTTTTGGGAGGCCGGCAGCGCGACGTTCCAGCTAAACGACGAGTTCTGCTTCCCGGCAGGCATCCCTGCCGATAGCATTGACGCCTTCTTTGCGACTTTCGATTTTGCTAACTCAGTACCCATTCAAAACCGCACAGCGATCTCCATCATCGGCGACTGTCCCACGCCCAGCACGCCGAGTTATACCTTCGGTTCGCACTTTATCGACTTCGACGACATTCCTGAAAACTGGAGCGGCACGTTTAGACTGCTGGTAGAGGGATCCGGCGACTTGAACGGCGACGGCGTGGTGTCGATGGATGAGGTCGTTATCACCCTTCAAGCCACAATCGGCACAGTCGAGCTGAGCTCCGGGCGGCTCGCAGTGATAGACATGGACTTCGACGGTATGATCACCATGGCTGATGTAGTCCTCGCTTTGCAGAAGACAGTTTGATCTATATGTGGAGAAGCCCTAGCGATGGGGCTTCTCCACATGAGTAGCTAGAACCTGCCGGTTTTGCGGATACGATACGCTTTGGTCAACCAAAATCGGCGAAAACGACTCATTTTGGTTGTCAAAAGCGTATGGTATCCGACAAGCGCCTGCCCAGGGGCAGGCATGTTGGAAGCAGCAGAAGCCCACGTTAGACGGGAAGCCAAGGGCTTCTCCAGATAAAAAAAGAGGAGAAAGAAATGACATTGAAACGAAAGAACAAGCTCATGTTAATCATGATCTCACTGGTGATGGTGCTGACACTGCTGGGGTCGATACCGGCATTGGCAGCTGCCGACAATCAGCCAGACGGAGCTGCCGAGGAGGCCGAGCAGGCCTTCTACCTGACAGTCAGGATCCCTACCGAAAACACGACCTTCCTGCTGCCGACCAGCAGCTACCTGCGTGGCACGTATGGAGGCAAGCCCTACGACTGGATGGTCGACTGGGGAGACGGAGTCGTCGAGTCCAAGTCCGGCACCAGCTCGCAAAGCGGGGGCATCCCGCACGCCTATGCCTTGGCGGGCGACTATACCATCACCATCACACCGAACGGATCGACCGAAGCCTGGTTCGGGGCCTTTGGCTTCTATTGGACTGACGGGGGGTCGAACATCCCGGCCAACAAGGGCTTGGTGATTGGCGCACCCAGCCAGATCACGCCTCTAATGACCAGGACAAGCGCCCAGATCGATGGCGACCAGCTAGCTCCGGACTATGAGTGGAACTACACCTTTTACCGCTGTGTGAACCTAATCGAAGCCCCAGTATTTTCAGGATGGGACGGTATAAGCACTGTGGGTAGCAGCTTTGCTGCAAATATGCTGGGATATTGTGAGAGCCTCGCTGTCCTGCCTGCAGGCTTCAATCTGCCGCAAAGCCTATCGGAGGTAGGCTCTTTCTTTGCAGGTGTAATGTTCGATGCTTGTTCAAGCCTTACGGTTTTGCCTGACGGATTCAACCTGCCGCAAGGTATTACCTCAGAAGGAGGCAGCTTCGTCAAAGACATGTTCCGTAGCTGTACCAGCCTGGTGGGACTGCCTGACGGCTTCAACCTGCCCCCGGGACTCACCGAGGTAGGGAACTTGTTCGCGGAAGGCATGTTCTACCGCTGCGAAAGCCTGACGGGCTTGCCTGAGGGATTCAACCTGCCGCAGGGAATCACAAAGACAGGAACGTACTTCGCTGGGTCTATGCTCTGGTATTGCTCAAGCCTGACAGGGCTGCCCGTCGGCTTCAACCTGCCTCAGGGGATCACCGAGGTGGGAGGTTATTTTACTTCTAATATGTTGAGCTTCTCAGGCGATGAGACATTCCAAATCAATCAAGAGTTCACTTTCCCGGCAGGTATATCTGCGGAAAGCACGAATGCCTTCCGCTCCACACTATTCCTGTCTGATTTAGCACCTATGCAAAACCGCACCGCGGCCTCCATTATCGGCGACTGTCCCACGCCTGACACAGTGCGCTACACCTTTGGTTCGTGCTTTAGCGACATCGACGACATCCCTTTCAACTGGAGCGGTAGAGAGGTTCAGCTGGTAGCGGGCTCGGGCGACTTGAACGGCGACGGAGTGGTGACCATGGACGAGGTAATCATGATCTTACAGGTCTCATCGGGCACAGTAGCGATGGTTCCTGAGATGTACTACGTAATAGACATGGACTTCGACAGCAGAATTACCATGGCCGACGTAGTCCTAGCTTTGCATAAGACGGTTTGACCAATATGTGGAGAAGCCCATGAGAAAGGGCTTCTCCACCTGAGTAGCCAGGAGCTGCCGGTTTGTCGGATACCATACGCTTTTGACAACCAAAATAGCTCAAAACAACCCATTTTGGTTGTCAAAAGCGTATGGGATCCGACAAACGCCCGCATTCCGGATGAGGGCGAGCCGCCGCAGGGATCGGCGGAAACATACGTTAGTCGGGAAGCCAAGTGGCGAGCCGCCGCCGGGAGCGGCGCAAACTCACGTTAGTCGGGAAGCCAAGGGGCTTCTCCACATAATGAAAAGGAGGGTAATAATGGTATTCAATCGAAAGAAAAGGCTAATGCTAGTAGCGCTCACAGCAGCGATGGTGCTGACTCTGCTAGGGTCGGTACCGATACTGGCAGCAGCCGACGAGCCAACAGCGGGAGGGGAGACCGAGCAGGCCTTCTACCTAACAGTCCGGACGCCTGACGACGACACTGTCTTCCTGCTGCCGACCAGCAGCTACCTGCATGGCACGACTGCCGGCAAGCCCTACGATTGGGCAATCGACTGGGGGGACGGGGATATCGAGGCCAAGTCTGGCACCGGATCGCTAGATGGGGGCATCCCGCACGCCTACGCCTTGGCGGGCGACTACACCATCGCCATCACACCGAACGGCTCGACCGATGCCTGGCTGGGGGCCTTCGGCTTCTACGAAACCAGGGAGGGGTCGAACAGCGAGGCCAACAAGGGCATGCTGGTCGGCGTGCCCAGCCTGATTACACCCCAGATGACCAGGACTCCTTCCCAGGTCGAGGGCAGCGATCCGGCTCCCACCTGTGAGTGGAGCTACACGTTTTGTACATGCAGGTTTCTGACCGAGGCCCCAAGCTTTGCCGGGTGGGAGGATGTGACCGTTGTAGGCGACCGCTTCGCTAATAATATGTTAACGCGTTGCAACAGGCTCAGCAGCCTACCTGAAGGGTTCAACCTGCCGCAGGAGCTCATCGAGGTCGGCGACGGCTTTGCAGCGGGGATGTTCGGATCTTGCCCCAGCCTCGTCGCCATGCCTGAAGGCTTCAATTTCCCACAAGGCCTTACCATAGTAGGTCATTCGTTTGCCCATGCGATGTTCAGCTATTGTACCGATCTTGCATATCTCCCTGACGGCTTCAACCTGCCGCAAGGCTTGACTAGCGTGGGAAGTTCCTTTGCAGGCACACTGTTCTTGAATTGCTCAAGCCTGACAGGACTGCCGGAAGGCTTCAACCTGCCCCAGGGCATAACCAGCGCGGGCGGTGGTTTTGCTTCTGACCTGCTTTGGGGCGCTGGCTGCCCGACGTTCCAGCTAAACGACGAGTTCCGTTTCCCAGCAAACATCTCAACTGATGGAACCCGCTCTCTTAACGGTACCCTGCACCTTTCGAGCTCAGCACCTGTCCAAAACCGTACAGCAGCCTCCGTAATCGGGGACTGCCCGACGCCGAGCTCACAGTCTTATACGTTCAATGACCGCTTCAGCGACATCGACTACATCCCTGTCTACTGGGGAGGCGGCGGTCTGACTCCACCAGACGACGAGGATCCTGAGCAAGCCTTCTACCTGACAGTCCGGACGCCTGACGACGACACCGTCTTCTTGCTGCCGACCAGCAGCTACCTGCATGGCACGACTGCCGGCAAGCCCTACGACTGGGCGATCGACTGGGGGGACGGGGTCGTCGAAGCCAGGTCCGGCACCGGATCGCTAGACGGGGGCATACCGCACGCCTACGCCTTGGCAGGCGACTACACCATCGCCATCACACCGAACGGCTCGACCGATGCCTGGCTGGGGGCCTTCGGCTTCTACCAGACCAGGGAGGGGTCGAACAGCGAGGCCAACAAGGGCATGCTGATTGGTGTGCCCAGCCTGATTACGCCCCAGATGACCAGGACTCCTTCCCAGATCGAGGGCAGCGAGCCGGCTCCCACCGGTGAGTGGAGCTACACGTTTTGCACATGCAGGTTCTTGACAGAAGCCCCAAGCTTTGCCGGGTGGGAGGATGTGACCGCTGTGGGCGACCACTTCGCTTGTGACATGTTTACGCGCTGCAACAGGCTCAGCAGCTTCCCCGAAGGGTTCAACCTGCCGCAGGGGCTCACCGAGGCCGGCGACAGCTTTGCGGCAAGGATGTTCAATTCTTGCCCCAGCCTCGTCGCCATGCCTGAAGGCTTCAATTTCCCACAAGGCCTTACCACGGTAGAAGGTTCGTTTGCTTTTGCAATGTTCGGTTTTTGCACCGATCTTGTATACCTCCCTGACGGCTTCAACCTGCCGCAGGGGCCGACCAGCGTGGGAAGTTACTTCGCAGACAAACTGTTTGTAAACTGCTCAAGCCTAGCGGGACTGCCGGCAGGCTTCAACCTGCCCCAGGGCATAACCAGTGCGGGCGGTGGTTTTGCTATCGACATGCTTTGGGGCGCTGGTGGCCCTACGTTCCAGTTAAACGACGAGTTCCGTTTCCCAGCAAACATCTCAACTAAGGGAACCTACTCTCTTAGCGGTACCTTGTACCTTTCGAGCTCAGCACCTGTCCAAAACCGTACAGCAGCCTCCATAATCGGGGACTGCCCGACGCCGGACACACTGTCCAATACGTTCAATGACCGCTTTAGTGACATCGACTACATCGCCGTGAACTGGGGCGGCAAGGGGATGGTGCAGCTGATAGCCGGCTCCGGCGACTTGAACGGCGACGGCATGGTGACTATGGACGAGGTAATCATAATTTTGAAAGTCGCCTCCGGCATAGGTACGCTGGATCCAGAAATGTATGCCGTAATAGACATGGACTTCGATCATATGATCACCATGACTGACGTGATCTTAGCCTTAAAGAAGACCGTTTGACCAATATGTGGAGAAGCCCTTGCTTGGGCTTCTCCACATGAATAGAAGATGTCGCTTATCATATTGCTGTAGCAGGTACTAAAGATAGGCGAACAGCGATGAGAATACTTTCCATTGAGCACAAGCATGCCAATGTCTATTTGATAGGCGAGCAGCAATATGTGATGTACGACTGCGGTTGGCAGGACTCGTTTTCGGTTATAAGGTCGGCTTTGAAGGCGTACGACATACAGTTTGAGCAGGTGCGGGGGGTCTTAGTGTCGCATTTTCATCCCGATCATGGCGGGTCCTTGGAGCTCTTGCGACAGCATGGTATAAAGCCCTTGGTGATGGAGCAACAGCTTGCCCATATCGACTGGTTGAACGGGTTTTTTCAGCAAAAGAAAAACGATCCCAATGGTGACTATGTGCCTTTTGACACTGCTGGTTGTGTTCCGCTTAGCCTTGGGGCGGCTAATGTCATGTTGGCTGAATGGGGCATTGACGGCCAGGTCTTGTATACTCCGGGGCATTCTGCCGACAGCATCAGCCTGGTTGTCGGCGATGCTGCGTTCGTGGGCGACCTGCCCGCATTCGAGGTTGCAGAAGGGTATGGCGAGAGTGTGGTAGCCTGCTGGCTAGACCTGCTCGCCTGCGACATCAGGCTTGTCTACCCGGCACACGGCCCCTGCTATGAGATCGGGTAGAAGGCTAGATCCTGACCGGATTGGCAGCCCAGCCCAGCCCAGCCCAGCTACAATCTGAATCTTCTCCAAATATTCCTATAGGATAACGACATAGCATAAAATGTGACAAAGCTCATGATTAATGAAGGGCTAGATGATGCTTGGAAGACCTCACCGACTGAGGGCTTTCCCCTGCTTTTTATGTTTGACTTTGCATACCATATCCACCAGGGTAAAGGACTGCTCGTTTCAGAGGGGTCGCGGTCCCTTGAATAGGCTTCGGGAATCTGGTCGATATAAACTGCCTGATTGTTCTGGAATGCTATCAGGTCATTGAGCGAGAGTGTTCTTATGGCTTGCTGGGTGACTCCGAATATATGGGCATAAACCATCAGCTCTTCTGGGACATACGCTTTGTTAGAAGGCTGATATTCAAGAGACGAGGCTCCCTTCAGCCGTTTTGCCAACGCTTTGCATTTCATAAAGATCTCACTGCCTTCGGGGCTTCGGCGTTGCTCTTTCAACGAGATCGACATCAAGGCAGCAGAGGTTGAGCAAAAGACAATTATTGGAATTAGGCCTTGCCAAAAGAATATAAATACAAAGCTCAGGATCAAGTAGGCAGCAGATATCAAGTAAAGTACGCTCGTGACCTTTACTTCCCTGTTCTCGAATAGTTCTCTATCCGCAACTTCAAGGCTCAGCTCATCTTGCCAGTCCTGCACGACTGACAGATTGTCTAGCATTTTATGCTTCCTATAATCTTTAATCGCTTGAAAGTATAGGATGTCTGACCCTCCACCAATCTTGTCAAACAGCATTGTCATTGCGGAGACATCGATTTGGTGAGTAAGCTTGGTAGCTTGTGATGGGATTCTTACCAGGCAATAGTCGTTGAATTGTTTCGATGTGCCTAAGCGGTTGACTTTTGTATAGACACCATATCTTACCTGCACCGCCCCCAGCTGGGAGAGGTGCATGACGGTTGCTGTCAGGTCTTTAGGACTTTGCCGGTTGTTGTTCCAAAGCCTAGAAATCACTGCGGGGTGCTCTAGTTGTGACTGGTCATCAGGTTGATACTGGCTGGCAGGCTTCCGGCCCGCTGGGTAGTTCCGCTTGTGTTTTGAGTCTACATTGACAGCCCATACAACGGCGAGGGCTGACACAAATGGATAGGCAATGTCTGGGAAAACCTCTTGAACACGAGCTAAGCCTGCCTGCATTATCAGTAGCAGTTCAGCCCGAAAGGCTTCAGCGAAATGCCCTTCATCCATTTGGTGCAGATCGCTTTCGACTAGGTCGGTCAGCCAAGCGACATCGAACAGGACGTGCGATTCGGCAGACTGGCCGGTCTTGATCTTATCCACATGGTAAGTAATCGAGTTGTCACCATTGTACTTGAGGCTGCCGTCCTGCGGCCCGTGCACCCAGGCCCAGGTGTTTGCATTGGGAACGACTGTCGAACCAGGCGGGCAGGGCAGGCTCACTGTCATAGTCACGTTGTTGAGGGATACCTCCCACGGGCTAGAAACGAAGGCCCAGGCAAGCTCGGCTGTGTCCCTATAAGCCTGCGCCCCATTGTCAACGATGTAGTCGACCTCCAAAGTCAGCTGCACATCCGATGCATAGAGGAGCACAACGAGCCGCATGTTTTCATAGTCAATGGCGTAGCCCCTTTGTTTGGGATCAATTAATGGTTGCCATAAGTCTGAGGAGAAAACCTCGACAAGGTCTATTGGGGCTTCGCCAGGCTCAATGACCGAGACCGAGTTGATGTGGAGAAAAGCGTTATCGGAGGGCGTTGCAAATGCCCACGAAACGGTTTCGCAGTAGCTTTCAAAGCTCAATGCCCGCTGCTCTACGACGTGCAGGGAGGCGTCCGCACCGACTTGTGCCCTTATGTCAACCCATTGCACGGTGTAGCTTTCCAGCGGTGCTGTGGTACCAGTCATCGGCCTGGTGTAGATTCCATGCTTCGCGACGTACAACACGAAGAAAAGCAATGCAGCACTTGTAAACAACGCAAATGCGAGGGGGGCTGGTATTACGTTTTTAGTCCGCACCTGCATATCCTTTCCCTGTCCAGCTCAGCTTGAGGTAGTAGGTGGGCTTAGTTTCGGTGCAGCTAAGCCGCGTCAATTTGCTGGGAGGTGCTCGCCTCTACCGATTTACCTATTGATGCTGTTTTCACCTACTGCTAAGTAGCTTCATTCTAACAGCATGAATGTGCCTTATGTTAGGCCAAAGCTCCCATCAAGTGCCTTAAAGCCATAAGGGCAAGACGGGTCTGTAGTCAGTCATTCGTTGAAAAAATGAATTTCATATGGAAGCGAGTTGCCTATACCTAGTGTTTTGTTTAAATCTCTTTGCTCTGCCTACTGGCAGTGCTTATTCATAATTCACTCGAATGGCAAGAAGTCTCCGTGGCTCCAAAACCGATATGTATTATCCAGAAAGATTGCTGCGATATCGTTTCTGCAATAACAAGAAACTTACCGCATATGCAGTCAAACCCATAAATACCGTTAATAGGTTAAATAGTAAAAAGTGCTTGAACGGGTTAGCAAAATAAAACAGAGGTAAATTCGCCAACACTAGTGGCCAAACAACACCCGGATTGCTTCTTGTATCCACATTGAACAGTATGTTTAGCAGCATGCCCAGGCCCATTGACAGAAACAGCTCAGATAGAATAATGCCTATAAAGAAGAGCAGAGTGCTGATTTCAAATGAAACGGCGCTCACCAGTAAGAAATAACTGGTTAGTGTAGACAAACTGAAGATGAGCGCAATGATGAGTGGAACTACAGTCTTAACAGCGAAATACCCGAGCCGGCTCATTCCGCAAAACATCACAAGAGCCAGTATCCCGTCTTTCTTGTCATCGGCAAGTGAGCTGGTGTAGAACTCAAGAAAAGAGCCATAAGCCACCAGCGTGACTAGAATCAGCTGAACCATCTCAGCCCCAAACAATGCATAGCCTTGTGATGTCGGGTTGAAAAACATCACAGAAATAAAGGAGACAGCTGTAATTACCAGCATCAGTAACGATCGCCCACGAAAGCGTAGGACAATGAAATCCTTGTATAGGAATGCCCTTAGCATTGCAGTGCATCGCTTTCAGTGTGCAGTATATACTCATTCCGAAAGGCCTCAATCGGTATGTCACGAGGACTCAAGCTGTCTACAACGATGTTGCCCTCGTCGATGACTATCAGCCGGTCACCGACTGCATAGGCGAAATCCAAGTCATGAGTGACCAAAATGATACTTGTCCCAGACATACGCTGTTTAGCTAATGTGCCCTGCAACAGCTCCCTTGTGGCTGGGTCGATGGAGCTTGTCGGCTCATCTAGCATCACCAAAGATGGTTGGAAAACCAATCCTGTGACAATGTTTGCACGGGTAAAATAACCTGCTGACAGCTTGTTCGCCGGAGTGTCGATAAACCTTGCCATGCCGAAGTCATATATTAGTGGGTGTGCAAGGATCGGGCTGGTGTCAAGAGAGTGCAAACGACAACGGAAAACAAGGTTCTGCCTCAAACTCAGTTCAGGGCAAATACCAAACCTGTCTGACAAGATGAAAATATCCGCGTAATTGCTAACCAATTCGTTGTTTATGGCGATTAAGCCCTCCTTAGGTCTTAATATGCCATAAATCAGCTTGAGGAGCGTAGTTTTCCCTGCCCCGTTATAACCAAGTATGCAAGTGATTTGTCCGCTTGTAAAAGTGGTAGTGAAGTCTCGAAATATTAACTTCTTCGGCCTTCTGTAGCTAAACGTAATACCATCGATGTTTATCACATCAGTCATTAAGCAGCCACTCCTCTAATTGAATAATCTGACACACATTGATTTAACCCTCTACCTGATTTTATTATACCCATTTTCACGATGGTAACAGAATAAAACGAGTGTGAGGAAGTGCGACTGCTGCCTCTGGTAAGGTGTAATGCATGAACCTATTTATAAGCACACATACTAGTCAGCTAATAAATATTATATTAATAAAAACTTTAACCAACCTTTACATGAAAACTGCTGTTTATTACATGCACCAAAGAAGCACTCTCGATTTATTCGAGCTAAGCATTAACATTGCATCTAGCTTCTGGGAAAACACTTTATAAGCGTGGTTCAATTATAGGAGCTGAACGAATGTTACAAGGGCTTTGGAGGGGAAGATGGCTAAAGAGAACATAATACGCTGCCTTGGTTGTATGAATGAATATGACAACCAAATCCTGAATGATAAAGGGGATTTGTGCCCAATTTGTGGATATGACCAAGCCAGTGAGGCTGATGAGGCTTTTTATTTGGTACCAGGTACTGTTTTAGAGGGAAAATACATAGTCGGCAGGGCGCTTGGCGCTGGCGGCTTTGGGGTCACCTATATAGGTTATGATGCGATGCTGGAGAGAACGATAGCTATTAAAGAGTATCTTCCAGGCGACTTTGCAACTCGCATGGTTGGCGAAGATGGACTTTCAGTATTCCCAGGCGTGCAGAAAGAACAATTCGATGCTGGGCTCTCTAGTTTTGTCGATGAGGCTAAAAGGCTTGCTGCTTTGTCGGAAATAAAAGGAATAGTAAAGATATACGATTCCTTTCAAGCAAATAACACCGGCTATATAGTAATGGAGTATCTACGTGGCAGAACAGTGAAAGAAGCTCTTCTATCAGACGGGGTATTCAGTTTTGATGAGGCTGTAAGAATCATTATCTCAGTCCTTGACGCTTTAGAGGATGTGCACACTGAAGGCATTATTCATAGGGACATTGCTCCAGACAATATATTCCTATGTGACGACGGATCAGTCCAGTTGATCGACTTTGGAGCAGCACGTTACGCAACGATACTGCACTCAAAGTCTTTGTCGGTGATCCTTAAGCCTGGTTACGCACCTGAGGAGCAATATCGCTCGAAAGGCGTTCAGGGCCCATACACTGACGTGTATGCAGCAGCAGCAAGCATTTATAAAATGATTACTGGCACCACACCGACTGATGCTATGGACCGTTCCCTGGAAGACAACCTCAAAGCACCTTCGTCTTTTGGCATCACGCTGCCAAAAGCTGCCGAGAACGCCATAATGAACGCTTTGAATGTCAACGCGTCTGACCGTTATCAAACAGCCGCAGAATTCAAAGAGGCTTTGATCTCTGATTATGCTGCCAGGAACAAGATTGTCATCCGACCCCCTGACACTGGTAGAGTGCCTACTTTCATGCGTATAGCAGCGGCTTTGGTTGTCGTTATTGTAGCCAGTATTGCCTTCTCGATAGTTTCAGGTCTTGTAAATCTGACAATAGGAGGTACATTGTATGACCCTTCTGTGGCCTTCGCTGATGGGTATATGAATACTCCCGATGTGATTAACCTGACTATCGATGAGGCTCAAGCAGCCGCTGACAAGCTTGGCCTATATTTCATCATCGCTGATAAACAAGACTCGGAAAGAGCGCCAGCTGGCAGAATACTCTCTCAAGAGCCGCAACCTGGCTCAAGGATCTATCAAGGCGAGATAGTAAGCGTTGTAGTCAGTGCAGGGCCACCACAAGCCAATGGCATACAACCACTGGTCGTTCCTGACATGACATACAGAAGCCTCGATGAGGCTATTGAAATGTTGACCCAAGCTGGTATCTCATACGATATTGTCTATGAAGAAAACGACACAATACCAGTAAACCATATAATTTCCCAATCATATGAGACAGGGACCAAGGTGTCAGACGATACCCGGGTGCTGATCAAGGTCTCCTTGGGTTCGGACAGTCAAAGGGAAGCCGAAGCAAACACGACAGGAGGAGGAAACAGGCCAGGTGACACAGGCAATACGTCCGTTGTGAATGTTACCGTCCCAAATGTTGTGGGAAGTACAGAAAATGAAGCCATACGTGCTCTGACCTCAAGAGAGTTGACTTATCGTGTTGTTTATCAAAAGCAAGTGGGTACAGTCTATGGAAGGGTCATAGCTCAATCAATCTCATCCGGGAGCGTAGTAAAGACTGGTACATCAATTACCATTACAGTCAGCAGGGGTGAGCCTGATTGGTCGGCTTGGATGATTGTCAACCAGCTGCCTTCTGGTGTTGCCGGAAACTCTAACTATCAAGTCGAGTATGATAGCCGTTCTGTGACAGAGTATAGGTACCGAACACTTGAGAGCTCGACTGCGACAACTACTAACACTACTGGAGTCAACCCTGGAGACTATACAAAAGTAGGAGAGCAGACAACTGGCTACAACGTTGGGCAATGGGGCGGGAATAAAAGTGACATTACAAAACCAATTATTAGGTATGTTGGAGGCTATGCTTTGGTCGAGATTGTTCAAGAAGGAAACGTTTATACCGGCAGCGGGTTCGGGAATTGGAGTGCATTTATCGCTGGCAGCAAACCCGCGGATGTGGTCGAAAACGGGGTAAAGATCAGGGAGCATAAAGATGATACTCGTCCAGTCTATGAAACAAAAACCCAATATCGTTATGAGCGTTGGATCTATTGGAACACTACATATGATCATTATTACTCGACTTTTCACGGCAATTACGGCGGCACTCACGAGTTTACTCCTTGGTTCGACAGTCCTCTTAGCAAGAAAAACATATATGACGGACAGCAGGCTTATGGGTCATATAGGCTGAACAACGGCACTGCTTGGAACACTTATGAAGATCTTTGGTTCAATGAGAAAACTCAGCTCGTATCTGTTCAAGTAGGTACCGAACCGGGCTACTGCTATCGAACGCAGTCAGTCGTAGCTACATACACCTGGGTATACAGAGAGCGAAATGTTACACCGATCATAACATACACTTGGCAAAAGACCACCTCTACATGGAGCGCATGGTCTCCTTGGAGCACTAACTATGTTGAGGAAACCCCAACCAGGCAAACCCAGCACCAAGATGGTGCAGAAGCGCAATATGTGCGGTTCCGGCCAAGAACACAGACTGTTAGCGGTTAGTTTGAAGCTGCTTGTAGATTTGAAAATGTAGCTAGGAATAAAACTATTGCTTGCTGGCAACTAACAGTTTGGGTTAGAAACCCTTGTGTATAAGATCAGGAACGATACAGCAGTGTTCAGCATTATCGAGAGGAGGCTTTGAGAGTGGCGGTTGTCAAGTGTCAAAACAATCATTTCTATGATGATGAAAAGTATTCTCGATGCCCACATTGTATGGCAATACAAGCTTCGAAAGCATCGGTAGAGAGTCCAAGCGCATCTACTTCTCAAGAACAAGACAGGATCCAAGGAAAACCTGCTTATCAAGCTGTCTCGCTAGATATTGGGACAGATAGCGATGTAGTCGTTGAAAAAGAATCAGGCATGACATATCCCGATGACGAAAAGACTTTGGTCTCTAGCAAAGCCTCTGAGCAAGGCTCAACTAATAACGGCTCGAGCGTCAATAACAAACCACCGATGTTGTCTGAAGACGAGAAAACAATTGGATACTATCAACAAAAGATAAATATCGATCCGGTTGTCGGGTGGTTGGTCTGTATGAGCGGGCTGGAGCGAGGCCGCGATTACCGGTTACATGTAGGCCAGAATTTTGTTGGCCGTTCATATGGCATGGATGTAGTAGTCTCCGAGGATGCCAAGATTAGCCGAGACCGTCATTGTGCGTTTATTTATGAGCCAGTCAAAAACTCTTTTTACATAGTCCCTGGTGAAGGGACAGTGAGCTACCTGAACAATGATTTATTAATTGAACCAAAGAGTCTGGTTGATGGCGACATAATCACCATTGGGGATACTCAGCTTGTGTTTGTATCCTTTTGCAGGGAAGGATACACATGGGCATAAGTAAAAAATTCAAGCAGGTCGTCTTATTAAAGGCCTTATTGATTGTTCTTGTAGTTTCAATAACCCAAGTCTCACCCGTGTTTGCTGAATCGCGAGCAACTAAGGTGATTTTAGACCAAGCTTATGCTCATATGCCCGAAGTGGTTGCCTATCTGCGTTTCGAGACAAGTGCGGAGATAACCACTGAGAATGTCAGCGCAGTTCTTGCACAAAAAGCATTAGTCACTGAATCGGTATCCACCTTGGCTGACAGTGGCGAGGGTACACTCTATATCATCCTAGTAGATGTCTCGACCTCGATGGGCGGGCCCCAGTTACAGGCAATTAAAAGCTCTCTTAATGATCTTATCGATAATATGAGCGAAAACGACAGGGTTACATTGATTACATTTGCTAACGCCCCGACTATTCTTGTTAACGGGGGAGAAGACCGCGACGAGCTCCGATCCGAGGTTGACAACTTATCGATTATCGATGGCGATACAAGCCTAAACGACGCATTGGTCATGGCCGCAGAGCTATCACAAATAATAAGTGCTGATCTGCCTAACCATAGAGTTGCTGTAGTGATTACAGATGGTATCAATGAAAAAAGCGGTACAGGTTACACAAACGATGATGTCAGTGAAAGCATGCAAAACGTTCGTCTCCCCATTTTTACGCTTATTGTCAGAGGGGCGTATGGCATGAACCAAGATGCTATTTTCACCCTCAGCAGTTTGTCGTTAAACAGTGGTGGAAAAGCAACTTATGTAAGTAACGAAAGCATGTCAGAAGCATTGCTTGACCATCAGGCTTTGGTGCAAAAAACAATGAAGGTTGTCTTTAAAGCCTCGAGCAACCAGATCAGCGGCGAGAATGAAAAACTACAAATCCAAGTAGTGGAACAAGGAAGTATATTTACGGTGACTTATGAGCTACCGATCAATAGCTTCCAACCAGACAACGAGCCACCGACAGCGACTGTAAGCCAAAAAGACGAGAACAGTGTCTTAGTGGTTTTTAGCAAGCCTGTCATTGGTGCCAATGAACCTGGCAATTATAGTATCACTAGTAATAGAGGAAAGCAACTTACTATAATAGGTGCTACATATTCGGAAACCGGTGATGACATTTCAACGCTGTTGGTTCTAGGTGACAAGATATACTCGGGAGAATACCAGATCCGCTTTTTCAACATCACAGACAATAGCCAAGAGATGAACCCGATAACGGATGTTTTGACATTTCGACTTGAAGGCAATCCAGCAACACAACAATACTTCGAATTGCTAGTTACTGATTTTTGGTGGATCGTCTTAATCATTGTGCTGCTTCTGGTCATTATCGTCGTTTATAGGTTAATAAAAAAGAATCGGGGAATAGTACGGGTAAACGACAAGATTGGTTTTGGAGAGGCAGTCGAGTTCCAACAGCATTTCTCCACACCTGAATCGAACCAGATATACCTTATTGTGACTGATTCGAAAGAAAAATCGACACCAGTTGTTATGGATATCAACAAAAGTGTTTTTGTAGGCCGGTCCAAAGAAAACAACCTTTCATTCGACGATGTCAAGTTATCGCGCCAGCACTTTGCGATCGAGCTTGACGATGGCGAGTATTACCTGATTGACCTGGACAGTACAAATGGGAGCTACTTGAATGGCGTACCAGTCCATAACCGACGGATTTTAAAGGAAAACGATGTGATCACAGCAGGTAATGAAAAGTTTGTTTTTAAAGGCCCGGTCGTCAGATAAACAAGCAATGACTACAGCAGGGGAAAAGGTAATGATTGTTATAGACCAGGACTATTGTCCAAACTGTTTTACGGTAAAACACTCTGGAGGCTTCTGTCCAGATTGTGGCTATACCGATGTTCAAAGAAGCCCCTTGGCATTGCCCGTTGGATCGTTGTTAAAAGACAGATACATAATTGGCCGTGTTTTAGGAAGTGGTGGTTTTGGTATTACTTATCTTACAAAAGATCTAGCAAGCGACAGGTATTTTGCCATTAAAGAATTCTTTCCAAATGAGTTTGCGGTTCGCCAACAAGACTTCAGTGTCAGCTCTAGCAGTAGTGTGAATTCTGATGTTATGAGCAAAGGGGTTGAACATTTTATCAATGAAGCAAGAGCATTGGTGCTTTTTAAGAATTCCAGGAACATTGTTCATGTTATGGACGCATTTATCGAAAACGGCACAGCGTATTATGCCATGGAATACCTAGATGGTGTGAATTGCAAGTCTTTACTACGCAATCTAGAGGGTAGCATGCCCCTTGATTACTCCTTGGAGATTCTACACAGTGTATTAAACGCACTAGAGACTGTGCATTCACACAATATGCTCCATCGTGATGTCAGCCTTGAAAACATATTCGTTGAAAAGACAGGAACTGTCAAACTGATCGATTTTGGCTCTGCACGTTTCTATGTAGGAGACAAAAGCCGCAATCTCACTGTTGTCCTTAAGCCTGGTTATGCGCCACCTGAACAATACTCGTCAGGTGGCAAGCAAGGGCCGTGGACGGATATCTATTCGTTGGCCTCTTGTTTTTACCACTTGGTAGCGGGGTACCTGATACCTGACGCTCCTGACCGTATCAGCGGTAAACAGGTGGTACGGCTTGACAGGTTAGTTCCATCGGTCCATGAACAAACAGCTCTAGCGATCGAAAAGGCGTTAAGCCTAGACTTTAGAGATCGTTATCAGACCATTGAAGAGTTCTCATTTGCTCTTGGAGGCACAGCGGTCAGTGCTCAAAAAGAGCCCAAGCGACTTCATAGAACAACCACAAATCCAAGCCTAACAGTGTATGTCGATTCCAAGCAGGTCAGCAAATATTGGCTGCCAACTGAAACTGAGGTGCTAATAGGCCGTGCCAGAACGTGCAATGTCATCGTCAGATCGCTTGTAGTTAGCCGACAACACTGCTATTTGCGCTATATCCAGAGCAAGAAAAGCTTTTTTATTCGTGACACTTCGACATATGGCACGTTTTATGTTAACGGTAACCGCTTGTCACCAGAAGGTGAGTACATAGTGCCTGGCACTGAGCTCTATTTGGCTTCTTCCCAGGTACGGATAAGGGTTGATGACGAATGACTAACCTATTCGAGCGCCTGATGACAGCTAAGGCTAAGGCTGAGTCAGGCAAAGAGGGCACGAAGCATAGTAGAGAAACAAAACGAGGCCTGCAGCCCGACGAGGCTGTTGACAGTACTTCAAACCAAACAATCGACTGTAACGATCCTAGTGATGAAAAAATCGTTCTTGACATAACTGAAGATGAGGTGACACAACGTTTTGAGAAACAGGAGAGCTTTCACAAAGTGATCACTGCCTCCTCTATTCATATTGGCACTCGAAAAGTCCAACAAGATGCTTGTTATGTGACATCAACGACCTCTTTTTGGGGTGGAGAATACCAGGTCAACACTATCGGAATAGTCTGTGACGGTATAGGCGGCCTGGAAAACGGGGCTGAGGCTAGCCAATTGGTTGTTGATACCTTGTTAGGGGATATTGCCAGTGCGGGACAGGTCGACAACCCTCCGGACTTCTTTAAGAAGGAGATTAAAAAGCTTGACCAATTGGTAGTTAGCCGCTTTGGATCAAACCAGGCAGGCACAACACTTGCCTTGGCGGTTTTGTCCGGGGACCATCTTTATTGGTGCTCTGTCGGTGACAGCAGGATATACATTATCAGCGAAGACATGATTTTGCAGATAACCAAGGACCACAATTACCAATACATGCTAGACGAACAAGTCAGAAATGGTTTAATCACACCAGAAGAAGCAATAAACGACCCGCAGAAAGAGTCTTTAGTCAGCTTCATCGGCATGGGAGGGGTCGATATATTTGATATTAGTAACAATCCCTTTAAGATTAAAAACGGCGATACTGTCCTAATCTGTTCAGACGGTTTGTCTAAATCATTAGAAGACAGCCAAATAAAAGAGATCATTAAAGAGAATTTTGGTTTTGTTGAAGAAGCTGCAAGGCTTTTGCCTATTGTTGCTTTTGACACGGGAGGCACCAAAGATAACACCTCTGTCGTTCTAATCCAATATTTAGAGTAGATTTAGCATTGCTGATAGAAGTCAGAAAGGAAAACGGCATGAATTTGACACGATGCAAGAATGGGCATTTTTATGATGAGGACCGGTATGAGAACTGTCCCCATTGCGGTGATGCCAGCCAAGCTGAGAACCCGACACAAACTCTGATTCGTGACGATACGCTCACCGTCGCAGTTACATCTGGTGATATCGACGATATGCAAACGCAGTCTTTTACCGAGGGCTCATTGTCTGATGCTGTCAATCGGGCCACTGCCCCGGTCGATGTGGACTCAAGTGGCGACTTACCTACACTGAACTATTACAACGAGGCTATCGGAGAAAACCCGGTTGTTGGTTGGTTGGTCTGTGTCCAGGGCGGCAACTTAGGAAAAGACTATCGTTTGACAGCTGGGCGAAACTTCATTGGTCGCTCTGCCTCGATGGATATTGTCTTATTAGGAGACAATACTGTGGCTAGGGATCGACATGCAATAATCGTATATGACCCCAAGAGTATCAGTTATCTTATTCAAGCCGGAGAAGCCAAAGAGCTAAGCTATTTAAACGATGAGGTTGTTCTTGGCATCCAAGAACTAAAAAGCGGCGACGTGGTTACCCTTGGTAATACAAAACTGATGTTCTTTCCGTGCATGAGCAGTGAGTTTAATTGGGAGAAGATCATTGACACGGCAAAGGAGGATTAAATGAATAGTCAGCAAAACTACTACGGCAAAAACATCGTCATCGACCCGGCTTCGGTTTTTAAACGTGTATCTTGGGAAGCTTTGAACAAACGCCTAGGCCTGCCATTAGTAGCTGGTTTGTTATGGTCCTTGGTATCGGTTGTGGTATATGTGGTTATGGCTCTTCTAAGCTCCTTGATTATGCAAGGTTTGCTACAGAATCTAACATCCCTTCTATATGAGGCTGCTGAGTATGGCAATCCTTATATTTATGCAGAATTGATTATCTCTTTTCTAACTAGCTCGGTTATACCTATTATTGCTTTTCTAGTTCTGTTTTCTATAGCTTATATCGTGACTAATACTATATCTGCTTATGGTTTGGCCAATTTAGCGCTCCGCTATAGACGAGAAAGAGACGCTGGACTATCTGATGTCTTCGCTGCTTTTACCAATTTTTCACGAGTAGTCATTGTTGTGGCATTGCGGTACTTGCTGGTCGTAGCATGGTGCCTTGTTCCGTGTATCGGCATTGTCCTTGGAATTGTTGCCACATATCGCTACAGGTTAGCCCTCTTCATAATCATTGATGAGCCAAGCATAAGTGGAATCGAGGCTATTCGAGAAAGCAAGCGTTTAATGTATGGAAACAAAGGGCAATTATTCGTGCAAGACGCTACTTTCTATGGCTGGTTTGCGGGCATGCTGTCTGTGGGCGGCTTGTTAGCAGTAGTCTTTTCATTGGCACCCTTTGGTTCATTTCTAGTGCTGGTAGTTCTGCCAGCATGCTTGGCATTGGTATATGGTTTATGGAGCCTATATCTAGAGATTGCAGCATCGGCGTTCTATGACCAGGCACGAGCCGGCACATCAGTCCACGACTCAGAAAACATGGCCCGTGAAGGTATCGCAGGCTTGCGTCAAGGTGATGTCCGCCCAGCGATTACAGCGCTCTCAGGATCATATAACGGTGCAGTTTTCCGTTTTGAGCCAGATGAGGAAGTTGTCATCGGCCGCGACTCTGCGCTATCAGATATCGTTTTCAATGATGGCGCAGACAAAATAAGCCGAAAACACCTATCAGTCCGCTACGACTCAAGCAGTCAATCGTATATTGTTTTAGATTTCTCATCAAACGGAACATACACAGACGATGGCAGGCAATTGGTTAGTAACGTGGAGAACAAGATGCCTCGTGGTACTGTTTTAGTGGTGGGGAGCCGAACAAATACTATCCGTCTAGATTAGGAGGTTTCATGGTGCCTTCTGCCGACTCAAATCCGCTGAGCAGAATGGGGTCAAAGGGCTCCACAGGGGGAACAATTGTTGGTATTGCCGGTATGTACAAGTATGCAACAATTAACGTACAACAGGGTGAGGCGCTTATTTTTGGCCGCGATGCGGTTTTATCCCATCTGGTCATAGACCAAAATGCTGAAAAGGTTAGCCGAAAGCATTGTGAAGTAGAATTCTTAACAGATGGAGCGAACTGGCAAGTTACTGATTATTCAACAAACGGGACCTTCCTTGCCGATGGGACCCGTCTAGAAAAGAATAAACCTATTCGTCTGCCATCAGGAACCGAGATATATCTTGGTACCAAGAAGAACAGGTTCCTACTGTCCACATACACTGAATTAACAGAAAGCTTGTTAACTCGGAGATTCGATCAGTAAGGGGCTGACTGATGCCACACGAGATTTGTCTGAACTGCTTTAAGGATAAAGGCAATTATGAGGTTTGCCTACATTGTGGTTTCAAGGAAGGCACACCTCCTGAGCAAGCCTACCACCTTCACCCCGGTACAGTTTTGAATAGCCGCTACACAATAGGCACCGTTATCGACTTTGGAGGTTTTGGTGTCATCTATAAAGCTTGGGATACCCATTTATCAAAAATGATGGCAATCAAAGAATTCTTTCCTTCCGGCATAGTGACCCGGGCAGCGGGTGGAACCGACATAACGGTTTACCCAAAAGCGCTCGAGAGCAATCAGTTTCAAACCGCTTTAGACCGGTTCTTATTAGAAGCAAGGACAACTGTGGCTTTTCGTGAAAGCCCCTACATTGTGAACGTATACAATTTTTTCGAAGAGAACAACACTGCGTACTTTGTAATGGAATACCTAGATGGTATTTCATTGTCGGATTATCTTGCGCAGCCACAAACAGGCCGCCTAGATTATGAGGAAGCATTTGAAATCATCACATCGGTTATGGAAGGCTTGAAAGTCATCCATTCGGCAGGTGTGATTCATCGTGATATACATCCTGGGAATATCTTCATTACCACGAGCAACCATATAAAGATCATTGACTTTGGGGCAGCGCGCTTATCCAATGAGGATGATAACAAGACGCTAACAGTAGTCATAACCCAAGGCTATACCGCACCTGAGCAGTATCGAAGCAAAAGCCGACAGGGGCCGTTTACAGATATCTACGGACTAGCTGCCACCTTGTATAAAATGCTTACCGGAGAAGTGCCAGATGAAGCTCCCGATCGGGAAATCAAAGACACATTACAAAGACCAATGGACATGAATGTCCTTATCAGCAAAAATGCCGATAATGCAATTATGAGAGCAATGGCAGTCAATCCAGACCTTCGTTATCAAAAAGTAGATGATTTTCAAGAAGCACTACTTAGCGGTAAAAAAGTAGACGACCCAGAGACTGTACTTCGTAAAAGAATGACTCGGAGATCATTTATCATTGGTGGCGCCAGTCTGCTTGCTGTTGGTGGTTTAGCGGGTTTGGCATTATACGAAAGATATAAGCCGGAGCCGCCTCTGGCTAGAACGACAATCGAAGATGATTCGATTACAGTATGGTTGCCAGTTACAGGCGAAGAAGCTGCTTGGGATGAGCAGGTTTATATTTGGAGACAAATTGCTGACCAGTTCTCAAGTGATATGAGGGAGAGCAAGGGTAATGGCTACCCAGATATTGTGGTGAATATCGAACCGAAACCCAGTGACAGCTATGCCAATGAGGTTAGTCTAGCTAGTAAAGACCAGAGCCTACCAAGTATATTCAACACAGAGTCTTCTCCTCTATCAATACTAGACCAAGCTATACCGATGGATAGGCTGATATCGACACTTAACCGTGACGAATACCTTTTTCTATCTAGGTATGAAGAGCTTTTTGCTGATTTTAAGCGCTTGCCATTGGGCTTTGACTTGATTGCCTTGTATGGTAACGAAAACAATGCAAGCATGGGAAGCGTAGGCACTCAGCAAGCCCTTCCAAAGCTGGTACCTTCGTTAAACGCGCTATATTCACGTCAAATGCCAGTGTCGATAGAGAAATCGAGCTATCCTTTGTTCCTCGCCCTCTATCACCCAGATCTATCCGATGAAAAAGGCGTCAACATCAATGACAGCGAATCATTAGTGGAGGATCTTCAACAAATTGCTTTGTATGATCCTCAGACAACGGATATATCACCCGTTCAGTTATTAGCCGACGACAAAATACTATATATGATTGGTACTTTTGGCTTGAATCATATAGTTGAGGCTTTTGCGCCTGGCCAATACCAAATCATCTCACTTTCAAATGAATCAGTGCTTGCAGGCCGATTCCAGAACATATATGCCATATCGAGTTCGTTATCAAAAAACCAGCAAGATATATCATTGCTGTTCCTTGCCTATATGCTTAGAAATTCATCGCAAAACATCGTTAATGTGCAGAATCATCAGTCGTTGCCGATAAATAAAAAAGCTTTTGGAGATTATGTTGCATCAAGGCCAGGCTTATCGACCCTTGCTGAAATTGATGATAGAGAAAACGATGTTGTCTTTTTCGAATTGGATCGACCACAACTCATACAGTTCAGCCAAGAGTATTTTGACAAGATAATACTTGAAGATGGTTCAACTGATAGTGTTTTAGATTTTGTAGAACAGTGGAAAGTGTGAAGCTGGTGAACAGTCAACAAAGTGCAGAAAGGTGAGAGGGACTATGACTGTTTAACAAGCCAGCAACAGACGGAGTAAAGAAAACAGGGGAGAGAATGTATCGGATAGCGATTTGTGATGGGAACAGACAACACCGAAATGACATTGAGACGGCTTTAGGCAAAATACTCTTTCGAGAGCTTGATAATGATGAGAACTACCAAATTGAGTCATTCTCTAACGGGGTGGATCTCATTGCCATCGTCGAAGGCGGTGTCTACGATTTTGACTTGCTTTTCCTTGAGACTAAGTTACCAGGCATTAACCCAGAGGCACCATCTATTGATGGTATGCTAATAGCTAGGTACATAAGGGAAAAGAGCCTAGATACTGAGATTATATTTATTACCGAAAGTGAAAAATACGTTTATGAAGGTTATACCGTCCATGCTTATGACTACCTGGTAAAACCAGTTGCATTAAACAAATTGTCTGAAACTGTTAAGCGGTTCATTTATGAGAAAGAAAACAATGAGAGCGGTTATTTATTAATAGGGATGAGAGGGTCAAGTGTAAGGTTGAGCCTTAAAGACATTTATTATTTTGAGAGTGATAGACGTATAGTCAGAGCACATACCGAAAACGAGGTACACGAATTCTATTCAAAGCTCGATGATGTTGGGATGAAAGTCAACGCTAATTTTATACGTACCCATAATAGTTATTTAGTTAATAGAAGCAAGATTACCAGCATGTCTGCAAAACAGGTCAACCTGATAAACGGAGAGAATGTACCAATAAGCCGTAAGTATCTGCCTAATGTGAAAGAAAAGCTCAATGATTGAGTACTCCTCTCTCATTGAACTAGGAAATCGAACGGTTCAAGAAGATGCAATAGTATGTCTTGCTCAAAACAATGGCAAGAGCGGTGATGGGTTACATGATGGTTGTTTAGGCTTTTTTGCTTTAGCAGATGGTTTGGGAGGCCATGGCTTCGGTGAGGTTGCATCAGCCATAGTTGTGGAAAGCGCTCGTGATACCTTCTTTTCAAAGCCAGGAGATCTTGATGCATGTTTTATATCTAGCCAAAAAAAACTGATAGACGAACAGACAGCCACCGGTGCTAAAAAAAGCATGATGACAACCCTAGTCCTACTCTGTTTTTTTGATGGTTACGCCCAGTGGGGCCATATTGGCGATTCGAGGATGTATTTTTTTAAAAGGAAAAAGCTCGTCTCACATACGCTTGATCACAGTGTTCCCCAGATGCTTGCAGCAATTGGTGAGATTAAAGAAAAAGACATTAGGCATCATCCCGATAGAAACAGATTGTTACGTTCTATGGGAATAGAATGGAACGAGCCCCGTTATGAACTAAGTGAAAAAATCCCTTTAGAAGGAAACGAGTCTTTCCTGCTTTGTAGTGACGGGTTTTGGGAGTGGATTGACGAAAAAAAGATGAGCCTTACTCTCAGGCAAGCGAAGAACCCAGCTGACTGGCTGCAAAGAATGGAGAAAATCGCTTCGGCCAATGCTGGTAAAAGCAGTTTATCTAACAGCTCAGAGCGCGATAACTATTCAGCAATTACAGTCTGGATACGTTAAACCATACCGTTTTCTCAATAGACCAAATTGCACTATAAACTTATCTGTTATTAGTTTTAAAGCATATTAAGACTACACAGCCACATTGCTGCATCAAGCATCAGCCCACTCGTTTAAAACACTAGCATTTTTCAGCTGAAACAGATGATATAAAAAGCATGGTACTCAGCAACATGTTACATATAATTCGCCAATGATTACACAAATACAACCTTGTCTTTGAATCAAAATAAAATTAGCACCATGAATATTTTGTTCTGCTTTGACAGTACAGGAATTCATGTTGATTTCAAAAACAAGTGTCCGATTTGGGATTATGAAAGGGGGTTTACGATGTCAAAACGAAGAACTAACAGAATAAGAGAGCCTACTTCATAGTTTTTAACACCGCAAAAACACTGCATGATCTGAGCAGTGAACAGCAAAGATATAAAAAACGCGAGGGATCCCGTACACAGAACCCCTCACGCTTAAGCCGAACAGAGTATATCACATGTGTACACCCCATAAAAGCTAGCTACTTAATTGAGCAAGCAAGAGCATTTTTGGAGGAGCTCATGAAGAAAAACACTTTATATAATATTATCAAGCTATTAATAAGCGTCCAAATGATGATCGGTTGTATTTTGATTGGAAACCAAACAGCTGTGGCGTCAGTCCCCATCTTTAATATATTCAAACAAACAGGTGAACAGATGGCCACTCTAGTTTTTACAAGTTTCACATATAACATTGTTAATCGAGGCAGTGGCAAATACCTGAACGTTTTGGCGACTACTAACTCGATCAGACCAGGTACAAATGTCTGTGCTTCGAACAACGATGGAAGCCTCGAACAGAAGTTTGCTTTATCTAGCCTCGGCAACAATAAGTACTTAATAAAATCAAAGATAAACGTGAACTATGTTCTGGACATTGCCACTGACTCATCCCCGAAAAACGGTATGAATGTGCAAGTCTGGTCAAATTCTGCCTACGGTTCTAAGCACTGGTATCTCGATAAACTAGATAGCGGATATTTTGTTATACGATCAGTCCTAAATCAAAATATGGTGCTTGCAACTGTTAGTAATGATGCCAGGGCAAACGTCGTGGTCCAGTCTTACAATCCACTCAATGATCTACAGCAATGGAAGTTGGAAAAGGCAAACGTTGCTACACAGGAAGAGGCTGTGGACTGGTTAAAAAGCCAAGTAGGTAAATCAATCGTAAATCCTGTCGATGGTCTCTTTGCTGGTCAATGTGCATCGTTTGCAACAGCGTATTACAAAAGAATCCTAGGTACAGCTGTATACACCAACCAAGGCGGTACTGGCCATGGGTATCAATTCTCTGATGACAACCATTCAATTAATCTTGGTTGGAGTCGATTCAGTAAGGGCAATACAACGCTTCAAGCCGGAGACATAATAGTTTCTAACCCTGGAGTTGGGGGTGCCGATCCCACTTATGGCCATGTCATGATGTACATCGGAGGAGGACAGATCGTGCATCAGGCCCCAAAATCCACTAAGGGTATTGTAGCTGTATCAAATATGCCATCAGATTACTCATATGTGATTAGACCATCATTTAGATAAAACCTAATAACAACATGGATATATTTTGAAAGAGCTTTATATATCCCCCAGAATATAATGGAACGAACATTTACTTTAAACACAGCGAGGCAAATATCACTAAGCAGAATTAGGAATTGAGAACAAATCCAAGTCCACGACAGTACTTGTCTCGATGTAACTATTTAATGGAGGAAAAAATGAAAACAGAAGCAAAATACCTAATACAAAATGATCAGAATAATGTCGACATAGCATTGCCGAAAAGGGTACTACAATTAATTACCACGCTGATAGTAATAATGACCCTATTGCAGTCGTCAAATGCATATGCAGCCTCGCCGGTCCCGTCGGGCTTTACCGACGTGACAGGGCAGTGGGGCAACAAGACCGTCACGATACAGTCGGTAGAGAACGGCAGGTACGTCGCTGCCGAGCTGAACACCAGCGGCGTGCCCCTAAGGGCCAGGACGGCCAAGCCCGACACCTGGGAGCAGTACCAGACGACGCTGACTGCCGACGGGTGGCTCGGCTTCCGCAGCGTGGCTAACAAGATGTACGTCAGCGCGCGCATCGACAGCCAACAGGCCCCCTTGAGGGCATGTGCAGGCAGCCTGCAGAGCTGGGAGTGCTTCAGGGTCTACCAAAGCGGGTCGAGCTACTACCTGCTGTCGCAGGCCAACGGGAAATGGGTCCAGGCAGACGTCGGGCAGCCCAACGCCCCGGTCAAGGCCAGCGCGGCCAAGCCGTCGACCTGGGAGAGGTTCAAGCTGG
>WRNE01000014.1 GCA_009776725.1 Coriobacteriia bacterium | reverse complement strand
TCGTCTCCACAATGTTGCAGGCTAGTAGGCAAGGCTCTTATTAGATAGCTGCTTAAGCCTTGTAGTGCACCAGGTCGTAGGGGTAGTACTTCAAGCCCTCCAAGGAAGAGTCGTCAAGCTTAAGTATCTTGGCCACGGCCCCGCTCTCGTATGACCAGTAGCCAGTATAGATGTCAGGGGCGCTTTTATGGCTGTCATACCAGCCGGTGGAGCTGTGCGACCGGTACCACGACCTCTTCAGGTACCTCTGCATGGCGGCCGGCTTGTCCTCAGCCTCCTCTACGATCTGTCTCAGCACCTGGTAGGGCTTGCTCCAAAGCAGCGGGCTTTCCTCGAAGCCCACCTCGGGCAGCCTGGAGTGGATCAGGTAGTTGTAGAGCCAGTCCTCCCTGCACTGCTCGACGACTGTTCCTGCAAGGGTGCCGAAGGCCTCGTCGTCGACCTCTAGCATCACCCCGATCGAGAGCAGCCAGAGGCTGTCCGTGTACCACGCGGGCACGAAGTCAGCCACGTAGTCCAACATCAGCTCGCGGAACGGGGCAACCAGCTCGGACACCGGGTCTCCCCGCGAGAACCTAGCCTGCCAAAGGTCAAACTGTGCCTGGTGCAGCAGATCACTGAGCCCCCCTATCCGCTGTGTGGTGTAAGGCCCCCTAGTCAGGTCGTCTTTTATATCCTCGGTATAACTGGCAAGAGAGGTTACCCTGTTGTCGAACCATTCCTTGTCCTTCAATGTGTCCCTCATGTGGCCTCCTTTCATGGGAGTACCGTCGTCTCTGTCATGCCACAGGCATACGGTTATATCCTTTACTTGATAACTGCTCAAGCCTTGTAGTGCACCAGGTCGTAAGGATAGTACTTCAAGCCTACCAAGGAGGAGTCGTCAAGCCTAAGTATCTTGGCCACAGCCCCGCTCTCGTATGACCAGTAGCAGGTATAGATATCAGGGGCATTCTTATGGCTGTCGTACCAGCCAGCCGAGCTGTGCGACCGGTACCACGACCTCTTCAGGTACCTCTGCATGGCGGCCGGCTTGTCATCCGCCTCCTCGACGACCTGTCTCAGCACCAGGTAGGGCTTGCTCCAAAGCAGCGGGCTCTCCTCGAAGCCTACCTCGGGAATCCTGGAGTGGATCAGGTAGTTGTAGAGCCAGTCCTCTTCGCACTGCTCGATGACTGTGCCTGCAAGGGTGCCGAAGGCCTCGTCGTCGACCTCCAGCATCACCCCGATCGAGAGCAGCCAGAGGCTGTCTGTGTACCACGCTGGCACGAAGTCGGCCACGTAGTCCAACATCAGCTCGCGGAACGGGGCAACCAGCTCGGACACAGAGTCTCCCCGCGAGTACTTGGCTTGCCAAAGGTTGAATATATCCTGATAAATGAATTTTTTAATTCTAGATACTCTGTCTGGATCGTCAGGCCCACTAGCCAGGCCATCTTTTAAATAATTGATATTGCCGACTATGAATGCGACTTTGTTGTCAAACCATGCTTTGTCCTTAAATGTGTCCCTCACAGGTGCCCTCCAATTCATGGGAGTACCGTCGTCTTTGTCATGCCACCAGCCGGCTGGCAGCTAAAGCACGTAATGGATAGCTGCTCAAGCCTTGTAGTGCACCAGGTCGTAGGGGTAGTACTTCAAGCCTTCCAAGGAAGAGTCGTCAAGGCCGAGTATCTTGGCCACAGCCCCGCTCTCGTAGGACCAGTAGCCGGAGTAGGTGTTTAGCTCGCTCTTATGGCTGTCGTACCAGCCAGCCGAGCGGTGCGACTGGTACCACGACCGCTTCAGGTACCTCTGCATGGCAGCCGGCTTGTCCTCCGCCTCCTCGACGGCCTGTTTGAGCACCTGGTAGGGGCGCTTCCAAAGCAGCGGGCTCTCCTCGAAGCCCACCTCGGGAATCCTGGAGTGGATCAGGTAGTTGTAGAGCCAGTCCTCCCTGCACTGCTCGACGACTGTGCCTGCAAGGGTGTTGAAGGCCTCGTCGTCGACCTCCAGCATCACCCCGATCGAGAGCAGCCAGAGGCTGTCTGTGTACCACGCCGGCACGAAGTCATCTAAATAGTACAAAGTGAGCTCGCAGAACGGGGCTACCAGCTCGGACACAGGGTCCCCCCTCGAGTACATAGCCTGCCAGATTCGTAGTTTTGCTTGATAGGCGAGCCCTCTCAAATTAGATATTCGTTTCGGGTTTTGTGGGCCATTGGGTATGAGTTCCATAATTTGGTTTATATGGTTAATATCAAGTTCGATAACCATGTCAAACCATGCCTTGTCCTTCAGTGTGTCCCTCATGTGGCTTCCTTTCACGGGAGTATCTTGGTCTCTACTATGCCGCCAGGCTTAACTATGACCAGAACCTTACTGTATTCAGTATCAAATATTCGCGAAGCTGTTTCACGACCCACAGCATTAATCAATCTGTTACTGCCCCTAATCCAATCTTCGCTCATCTGTACACCGTCATTGGTATTCCCCATCGAGACCCCGCCTGACGAACGGTACTTCGACTCCGCGATGACATACTCCGGTTGTTCCCCGTCACGGAAGTAGACGCCGTCAATGCCCTTTGAGGGAGCAGCATCAAGGTCGGTCGTGCGGGTGACGCTGATTCTCTCATACCCTTTGTCCTCGAAGCTTTGATCCATCTTCATCTCGCCATAATTGCCCTTCTGGGCATTGGTGACCAGCTCTATGTCGCCGTTCTCGACGTCTTGGATTATACCCCGTTGCAGCGCCTGTTCGGGGTTTTGTGTCTGATAGTATCCGCTAGCGTTGAGCTCCTCATCAAGGGTTTGTGCCCCATATCCAGCTGCTGCACCAGCCGTTACCCCGACAACGATCCCGATAGTTTTCGCAGAGGTCTCGCTAAAGCCCAGGTCAAGTGCTACCTGCTTGCCTACTGTCCCGCTTCCGGTGCCGACAGCAAGGCTGAACCCAGTCTTAGCAGCATACACGCCCACTGCTCGCGGGACACTGGTGCCAGCGCTAACTGCTGCAGCTGCAGCACAGGCGGCTCCGGCAAACAGGGTTACGGCAGCAGTCGAGCCTACGGCTACAGCCCCGAAGGTGTCCCAGGCCAGTTGTTTATCCCCCTCGCCGAAAACAGCAGCGAAGACCGTGTCCCGAACCGGGTTGAAGGCAACGGAGGAGTAGTCGCCCTGGGAGGCAAACTGGATGTCCTGGAAGGCCTCGTACATGTTCGAGCCCCCATAGACGATCGACGCGCAACCAGCCAATGTGCCTGCCACCACCCAAGGGGTCGCCATGCCGGCAGTGAGGCAGATGCAGGCAATGCCGCCGACCACGATCAGCCCGCCGACTATCAGGTCCTGGATGCCTTGCTCCATCCTCTGCTGCACCCATTCGTCCTCGAGCAGGCTGACGCGCTCTGTCTCGCGGCCCCAAGCCGCCTCAAAGTCCTCCTCGTGTAGCATCCGCGAGCTGTATGAGTCATCCCATGCGTAGACAAGGTCTAGGGCTTCTGGGGTGTCGAAGACCGAGCCTGGCTGATAGTCGGCCGGTCCCACCTGGGTCGTCGTGAGCTGACTGGACAAATACAGGCGCATTTTGCTGATCAGGGTGTCTAGGTTCGAAAAGTCTATTGTTTCGTGGCTTGTCTCGTAATCCTCTATTCCTGCCTTCAAGGTATGGGACTGGTACTTGACTGTGTCATAGGCATCGAGGATCTGGCTGTTCGGCGGCACGTCAAGGTCAATGATGTCGCCCACGCTTGCTATGTCGTTGCCCAGGCCAATCCTCATATCGTCAAACTGATAATTCGATCTGGCCATACAGTCGAATATCTCATCTAGAACCTGCTCGTCCAACCTGGCATGCAAGCTGGCGTCGATCCCAGTGAAGTAACCGTCTTTGTACAGCAGGTATTTGTTCAGCAGCTCGGTGAATATCTCAATGAGCGCCCCCATGGCCAAGCCATGCACTTCTTCTAAATAGCCTTTGATGCTTTTTGCTGCCTCGCCTTGGAAGGAGTCCATACCGATCAGCTCCGACATCGGCCCATATGCCTCTATGAGCTGCTCTGACCATTTTGTTGTGTAGGCAGAAAGCGTAAACAGGAGCACCGTCAACTCGTCGAAGTCGATCTTGTACGGCCCTAGGGCCTGACTGCCGCCTGTCCTGTCCTCAAGTAAAGCCATCTGTCCCTCATCCCTGTACTTGGTGATACTGCCTACTGCTAGATAAGCACCAAGCAGCTACTCTGCTATCTGCCTTGCCAAGGCTTCGTCAGCCTCAACCAAACGGTCGTGCGCTGATTCAAGCCGAACGGCATCATTTCCTAGCAAAGCCTTATACAGTCGTAACAGGGAGCTTACCTCCTTGAGCCGCACTATATAGCTTTCCACAACACTTGACCTTGTGATGTTGACCGGTATCTCTGCCACCTGCGGGGCGATGTTCATCTCGGCGTCCTTAATGCGCTCGATATAGGCCTTGTACTGCTTCGGGCTTAGTAGGATATCTTTTTCCATAGGCATGGGCTTGTCCTCCTATAAATCGTCAGAGCCCTGGTTGTGATGCAGCTGTTACAGCCTGGTTTGTATAAAAGACGGCCAGCTCTTGGCAGGCTGTCGACTGTCGTTCCAGCATCTTGCGCTTCTGGTTGGCAGCGAACCATATGTTATCAGTTTGATCATAAAACATTCCGTAACGGGCCTTGAACTGCATCTGCATGTAGCTTTTGTACTTATCACAGTTCTCACCCAGCCAGCTGGTCCCAGGATCTGCTATTTCTTGGAGCCCAAGCTGGAGGTCGATGATGCTCAGTTTATGGTCATAGACCTTTGCCTCAAATGCTTTTAAGCGCTCGACTTGTTCGTCAAAGAGCCTTTTGTTCTCCCTCGCTTGGGCAGCCAGCCTTTCATATGCCCTGACTTGCTCGTTCGAGCTGGCCATTTGTAGACCTCGATTCTAACAGGTTTGCTAACTATGCGTTTTCATAGCTTGCTTTATATAATTTACCCTATTATTATCATTTGTGATCTTATTGAGCTTTCTACCATTTGATTGAACACACAAATGCTCTTCCCTCATGTTTAAACAGCCCAAAAGACCCTGATAAAGCCTTCAACAATCCCACTGTACTGCTCCCTCTATGGGATTGGATTAGAACCAAATAGATTATCTATGTTAAGTGCTCGCTCGTCAACACTTTGAGGCTATATAACCTGACGCGCCTTTATCACGCCTATAAAGAACCATCTGACGCTGCATAGGCCAGCAAGTAGCAGCCTTGTCCTGATTCATTCCGTCTCTGGTAACATTAGATTGAGGCTATTAGCCTTGGCAGCAACATTGCCCGAAACCATTGGGCCTTGAGCAGCAACATTGCCTGAGGCCTTAAAGGCTTATGCAGCAACACTGCCCGAGGCCTTAAAGGCGCCCGCACTGCCTGAGGCGTTTAAAGCCCCGCACTGCCCGAAGCCTTAAAGGCTTATGCAGCAACACTGCCCGAGGCGTTTAGGCGCCGCACTGCCCGAAACCTATATGTAAACTGACTGGAGAGAGAAATGATCATATTCACATGGACCGGCAAGGGATGGGTCTTGATCGTCCTGCCTTGTGCGATCCTATGCTTGGGCGGTTTTATCGGAGACGCCCTTGGGCTGTTCCCCACCTACACCCTTCTATATTTGCTAGTCGGATTGATATTGTCCGCCTTGGCCAACTGGTTCGTCGGTTCGGCGATGAACAAGGAGAAGACAGTCGCGTATGACCAAAACACCGGAGTGCCGATCACCGTCAAAAACCAGCACACCCTGTTCAACATACCAGCCCAATACTCGGCAGTCATCCTCCTCGCGCTAGCAATCCTCTCCTTGGTCGTCTACCTCGTCTCTTAACAGCAAGCCCGTCTTATCCTCAGACACCGGACAGCCGCCCGGCAAAGAGGCAGTGCCTCCCGCCCTATCGGGCCACTTGTCCGACATCCCCCACCCTATCGGGCCACTTGTCCGACATCCCCCACCCTATCGGGCCACTTGTCCGACATCCCCCACCCTATCGGGCCACTTGTCCGACATGCTGTACACCTCCCCCAGCTTTGCCCGCATTGCCGATTTGTTACCTAGAAACGCTTGACACTTCTCCCCAGTTATAAGAACATATGTTCGATTTAATTTTCAGGCATCCCTTCCCTGTCTTTAAGGAGCTCTGCGCTACTTGTGCGACGATGGATTTTACATATCGACCAAAACAGCTTTTACGCCTCCTGCGAACAGGCCGAGTACCCCGAACTCAGAGGCAAGGCGTTGGTTGTCGGTGGCAGCGAGGAACGTCGCCACGGCATCGTGCTGGCTAAGAGCCAAGAGGCCAAGCGTTATGGCATTGTCACGGCTGAGACAATCCGCGAGGCACGAATCAAGTGCCCAGACCTGATCGTACGCCCGGCAAACTTCCGCCTGTACATGAAATACTCCTCCTTGGCGCGGCAGATCTACTACGACTACACCGACCTCGTAGAGCCTTTCGGCCCAGACGAGGCTTGGCTGGACGTGACGCACTCGGCCTACCTGAACGGCGGGGCAAGACATATCGCCGAGGAGATCAGCGAGCGCATCCGGTCCGAGCTTGGCCTCTCCGTCTCCATCGGTGTCAGCTGGAACAAGGTTTTTGCCAAGTTCGGCTCCGATTACAAAAAGCCCGACGCCATCACTTGGATCGATGAGGGCAACTATCAGCAGATCGTCTGGGAGTCCCCCGTCCGCGACCTCCTCTACATCGGCCCGGCCACTGAGCGCAAGCTCAAGATATTAGGCATCCAAACCATCGGGCAGCTGGCCTGCGAGGCGCCAGAGACCCTGCTCAAATGCTTTGGCAAGATCGGCGGTATCCTCCAAAGCTTTGCCCGGGGCCTCGATGACAGCCCTGTAAAGGCCTACGACCCGGACAGCGAGGATGTCAGCCGGGTGATTAAAAGCTACGGCAACGGCCTGACCGCCCCCCATGACATCTGCGACCCCCACGATGCCAAGGCCCTGATCTACATGCTCTCCGAGTCAGTCGCCCAACGCCTGCGCGAGGGCTTCGTGCGTGCCAAAACGATTTCGATCGGAGTTCGGGACAGCGAGCTGGCCAGCTATACCCGCCAACTCGCCTTAAGCATGCCGACCAACAGCACCTCGCTGGTAGCAGAAGCGGCCTGGCGCCTGCTCAGGGACAACGAGCCCCTAGACGATGCCCACCCCCTGCGTAGCATGTCGGTACGGGCAAGCGACCTGTCCCCGACCTCTGCCCCGATGCAGATCTCCCTTTGGGGGGACGAGCGGCTGATCGAAAAGGAGCGCTTGGACAGCGCCATTGACGACCTCCGCCGGCGCTTCGGCAACAACTGCATCCAGCGTGGCATCGAGCTGTATGACGGCAGCCTGCACGAACTGGACATCAAGCGCGACCACGTGTTGCACCCAGTAGCCTTCTTCTACGATTAGGCTAGGCAGCGAAGGCTGAAGGCGGCAATGGTCCAGGGCTTGGTACACAGAATGAAGCGTTATGTTCAAGTGATCGCCTCCCACAACGAGGACGGCCAGGTCACACCGTTGGCAATCAAATGGGAGGACGGCCGCACCTTCGACATCGACTACGTCAAAGAGGCCCGTCGGGCAACTTCGCTTAAGGTCGGTGGCACAGGCATCCGTTACCTGATCACAGTCGGCGGCAAAGACACTTACCTGTTCTATGAGAATCCTAAGTGGTTTGTTGAGGAGAAGGTCGTAGAGATGCCCTAAGGCTTGCTTCGTGGTCGTAGTTGCCAGATAGGCTGTGGTCGTTTGGCAGGTCAAACCCAGCGGGCAGCGTGACGGTTGGAGGCTGTCTCTTAGCCTTGTCCTGTTTTAGCTTGTCCTCTCCCAGTTCGTCCACATATGCGAGTGAAAGAAAAACCGCCAGTGCTATGCCTTTACTTCTGTTGATTGTTGCCACGCCCTCCCGAATTGATGCTTTATACATTTCGGGTGCAGGCCAGGACCGTTCGCTGAGCGCTTCGGCTGTCATTCTCGCAGGGGGTACGAATGACCCGTGGTACACCTCTCGTACTCACGCCGTGGCCTGCATGTTGATAGTAGTCTACTCAACATTTCCGCTGATGACAGCTGGTATCTGTTCCATCTATCCGGGCGAATGGTATTATATGACACATTGCAAAAAAGTAAAGTCAATCAAATCAAATGGTCTTGAAAATAGCTATTTGTACCTGGAAAATGGTGTACGAACGCCAATGAACTGGCCAAATAATAAACCTCATCATAAAATTATCGGCTATTTATATGCAGTTTACACCCGATATCTGCAACTATCCCGCCTATGCATCCTGGCTACTGTTGGTACCAGTTTGTAACAGTTATTGACGGTCTATCGTATGAATATTGCCTTACCAGTGTTAAACTTTCACAATTCACCAAATATGTTCTTACTGAAAGGCGGTTTTGATGGCTGAAAAAAACCTTAAGACAATGGATGGCAACGAAGCTGCAGCGCATGTCTCTTATGCGTTTACAGATGTTGCTGCCATTTACCCGATCACCCCTTCTTCGACAATGGCGGAGCAAGTGGACGAATGGGCTGCTTATGGACGAAAGAACCTCTTTGGCCAGCAGGTCAGACTGGTAGAAATGCAATCAGAGGCCGGTGCGGCAGGCACCGTACACGGATCGCTGGCTGTTGGTGCCTTGACAACGACCTACACTGCATCCCAGGGCCTTTTATTGATGATCCCCAATATGTACAAGATGGCTGGCGAGCTTTTGCCGGCAGTATTCCACGTCAGTGCCCGTACTGTCGCTACCCATGCCTTGTCGATCTTTGGCGACCATTCAGACGTTATGGCAACACGCCAAACCGGCTTTGCACTGCTGGCCTCAGGCTCGGTCCAAGAGATCATGGACCTCTCTACAGTTGCCCATCTCTCGGCAATCAAGGGGCGGGTGCCCTTCTTGCACTTCTTTGACGGCTTTAGAACGTCGTCAGAAATCCAGAAAATCGAAGTCATCGACTATGACGACCTGGCTAAGTTGCTGGACTGGCAGGCGCTTGCCGACTTCAAGGCCCGTTCGATGAACCCGAGCAGGGCCTTTATTCGAGGAACTGCCCAAAACCCCGATATCTTCTTCCAAGCCCGCGAAGCCTCGCAGCCATACTACGACGCGCTTCCTGACATCGTTTTAGAGAACATGAAGAAAGTAGGCGACCTTACCGGCCGCTACTACAGCCTTTTCGACTATGTAGGCGCCCCCGACGCCGAAGAGGTCATCGTTGCTATGGGATCGGTTTGCGAGACGATCGAAGAGACAATGGAGAACATCTTAAAAGACCGCAAGATCGGCCTGGTCAAGGTCCGCCTCTATCGCCCCTTCGTCGTGCAAGCCTTCTTGGACGCCCTACCGGCTAGCGTCAAGCGCATCGCTGTCCTCGATCGAACGAAAGAGCCGGGCGCGCCAGGAGAGCCTTTATACCTTGATGTCCGTTCGGCCTTCTTCGGCAAGGAGAACGCCCCGATGGTCATTGGCGGCCGTTACGGCCTAGGCTCCAAAGACACCACCCCCGGACAAATCGTAGCCGTGTTCGACAACCTTGCAGCAGCCAGCCCCCGTGACTCGTTCACCATCGGCATTACTGACGACGTGAGCAACTCGTCCCTCGACTTCGACCCCACGCTCTCCGCCGAGCCCGAAGGCACCATCATGTGCAAGTTCTGGGGCTTCGGGTCAGACGGGACGGTCGGTGCCAACAAGACTGCTATCAAGATTATCGGGGATTACACCGACTTGAACGCCCAAGGCTATTTTGCCTATGACTCCAAGAAGTCCGGCGGGGTCACGATCAGCCATCTGCGCTTTGGCAAGGAGCCCATCAAGTCGCCCTACCTGATCACCCAAGCCGACTATGTCGCCTGCCATAACCAGGCCTACGTCACCGAGTACGACATGGTCAAAGACCTGAAAGACGGTGGCGTTTTCATGCTCAACACCCGCTGGACGGCCGATGAGCTCGATGAGAACCTCCCGGCTTTGCTAAAGCGTAGGCTTGTGGAGAAGAACGCGAAGTTCTACATCATCGACGCTTACTCCATTGCCCGTGACCTAGGCCTTGGCGGCTATATCAACACGATAATGCAGGCTGCTTTCTTCAAGCTAGCCAATGTGATACCGATCGATGACGCAGTCGCCTACCTGCGGCAAGGCATTGACGAGGCCTACGGCAGAAAAGGCCAGGAAGTCTTGGACATGAACTATGCTGCTGTAGATGCCGGCGTGAATGCCTTCTCTGAAGTCGAAGTACCGGCTGCCTGGGCAAACGCTGTCGACGCGGTAGACGAGCGGAACGACATCCCTGAGTTCATCGAGGAAGTCCTTATCCCCATGAACCGCCAGGAAGGCGACTCCTTGCCTGTCTCGATGTTCGTCGGCCGTGAGGACGGTCAATTCCCCAGCGGCACAGCGGCATACGAAAAACGCGGTGTTGCCCAGTCGACTCCGATCTGGGTTCCCGAGAACTGCACGCAATGCAACCAGTGTGCGTTTGTCTGCCCGCATGCAGCGATCCGCCCCGCATTGCTTGATGCCTTAGAGACCCAGAATGCGCCAGACAGCTTTGTCACCATCGATGCCAAGGGCAGAGGGCTCGAAGGGCTTTCATACCGTATACAGGTATCGCCTTTGGACTGCATGGGCTGCGGCAGCTGCGTGGAGAACTGCCCGTCGAAGAACAAGGCCCTTGTGCTTTCTGACGTTGGTTGGGAAAAAGCCGAGGAGACTAACTGGGACTACTTCACTACCATTCCGATCCGCGACAACCTGACCAGCAAGACGACCATTAAAGGCTCCCAGTTCGCCAGGCCATTCTTAGAGTTCAGCGGAGCCTGTGCCGGCTGCGGCGAGACTCCTTACTTAAAACTCATCACCCAGCTGTTCGGTGACCGCATGTGCATTGCCAATGCAACCGGCTGCTCTTCGATCTGGGGCGGCAGCGCCCCGTCGATGCCCTACACTGTCGACGAGTTCGGGCGAGGGCCAGCCTGGGCCAACTCGCTGTTTGAGGACAATGCCGAATACGGGCTGGGCATGGCTGTTGCCAACCGCCAGATCCGTGAGCGCCTGATCAGTGCAGCTGAAGCCATTTCCGATGCAAAAGTCGGCGCATTAAGCGATGCGGCAGCTGCTTGGCTGGCCAAGCGTGACGATGCCAAGCTCACCCGCGAGGTGTCAGACGCCTTTGCCGCTGCTGCAGCTGCAGCCACCGGCTTAGACGATGAGACTGCCAAGGCGGTCCAAACCGTTGTCGAATGCAGCGACTACCTGATCAAGCGTAGCATCTGGGCTGTCGGCGGCGATGGATGGGCCTATGACATCGGTTTCGGCGGCCTTGACCATGTCTTGGCTTCTGGGGAGAATATCAACATCCTGGTCCTAGACACCGAGGTTTATTCCAACACCGGCGGCCAGTCCTCAAAGGCTACACCACAGGCGGCTATTGCGAAATTCGCTGCCGCTGGCAAGCGGGTAAAGAAAAAAGACCTTGGTTCGATCGCCATGTCATACGGTTATGTCTATGTGGCACAAGTTGGGATGGGCGCTAGTATGACCCAGCTGATCAAGGCTATTACAGAAGCTGAGGCTTATGACGGCCCCTCGATCATCATTGCCTATGCCCCCTGCATCCACCATGGGGCCCGTAAAGGCATGGGACGTTCGCAAGAAGTCATCAAGGATGCAGTCAGCTGCGGCTATTGGCAGCTCTATCGCTATAACCCGTTGCTAGCAGCTTCCGGCAAGAACGCCTTTACCCTTGACATGAAAGAGCCCTCTGAGAACTTCAGGGAGTTCATCATGGGACAGACCCGTTACTCAGCCCTGGCAAGCCAGTTCCCAGACGAGGCGGAAGAGCTTCTCGCTGGAGTCGAGGCTGACGCATTGGAGCGTTATGCCAACTATCGAAAGCTGGCTGATTGATTAAGCCTACTTGACAACTGATACAACGTGTTATGTGATATACTTGTAAAAGAAGGTCATGGTATTTACACAGAGCGGGCTTAGCGGCTCGCTCTGTTGTTTTATTGCTTCCCAATAGACAATAAATAAAACCTCATCCTAGTCCCGATATCGGGTGGTTTATTATTGTCAGCGTAAAATCTTTGAAGAGTATTTGAAGAACCGAAAACAGTAAGCTTTCGAAAGCAGGTCGATCCTTAATGGACGAGATACGAGTTCGCTTCGCACCCTCACCGACTGGCAGCCTTCATGTCGGAGGCGCCCGCACGGCAATATACAACTGGGCGTTCGCCAAAAACCAAGGCGGCAGGTTTATCCTGCGCATCGAAGACACAGACCCTGAAAGGTCGACTCCTGAGAACACGCAACAGATTATCCGCTCCTTGCGCTGGCTGGGCTTGGACTGGGACGAGGGGCCTGAAGCCGGTGGTGGCTTTGGGCCTTATTTGCAGACCGAGCGTTTCGAGGTCTATCGGGCCTGGCTGGACAAGCTGGTTGCAAACGACAAAGCCTACCCTTGCTTTTGCACTGTTGACGAGCTAAAGGAAAGGCGCGAGCATGTCCTCCAAGGCCAAACTGCCGACGCTGACGACAACAAGGCGCCTAGCGGCCCCCTTGGCTACGACCGCCTCTGCCGTGGTATCGATGCTGCCAGCGCAGCCAAGCGGATCGAAGCAGGAGAGCCCCACACTTGGCGCTTGAAAATCCCTCTCTCCCGTGACGCTGTGGTCTTCCGTGATGCGGTCTATGGTGAGATCAGCACTCCCTACCAGCAGATGGACGACTTCATACTGGTTCGTTCGGACGGCACCCCGACTTATAACTATGCCTGCGTGGTCGACGATCTAGAAATGCACATCACTCACGTCATACGGGGAGACGACCACATCTCGAACACCCCGAAACAAATATTGATCTACGAGGCCCTCGAGGCCCAGGCCCCGAATTTCGCACACCTCTCGATGATCCTAGGCCCAGACGGCTCGCGCCTGTCAAAGCGTCATGGGGCCACGAGCGTCGAGTCGTACCGTGACGAGGGATACCTGCCGGAGGCTTTGATGAACTACCTGGCCTTGCTGGGCTGGTCGCTCGACGGCGAGACCACGTTGATCGATCCCAAGAAGCTTTGCGAAAGCTTCTCGCTAGACCGCGTCTCACGCAACTCGGCGATTTTTGACTTGGCCAAGCTGGACTGGATCAACGCCTCCTATATCAAGTCGATGGGAGCCTCCGTTTTTGCCCGGCTTTATGCCGAGTGGCTGGCCAGCGTCTCTCACCTCGACGCCTTATCTGCAAGCATCTACGATAAGCTCCTGTCCTATGGCAGCCTGATCACTGAGAGCCTTGAGGCAATCTATCCCCTGGTGGCCGAAAGGGTCAAGACCTTCGCCGACATAGGACCTATGATCTCCTACCTCTTCAGCGGCGACACGGTCGTCCTAGACGAGGCCAGCATTGAGAAATGCCTGCTTGTCGAAGGAGTCGACGAGGCACTTTTAGCTGTAAGTGAGCTTATTGGGGACGAGAGGCAGCTTTGGGACCATGAAAGCATCGAGTCGGCCTTAAGGGCGCTGCCCGATCTCATAGGGATAAAAACCAAGACGCTCTTTCAAGCGATCAGGGTGGCTGTCTGCGGGAATATGGTTTCACCGCCGCTTTTTGAGTCTTTGGAGATCCTCGGCCGCCAAAACAGCCTGGCCCGGCTGCAAAGGGCTAGAGAGATAGTCGAGGAGCGGCTCTCCAAATAGCTATCAGGCAGGCAGGCAGGCGTGGGGCGTTGCGAATAGAAGCCTTTTTGCCGTGTCCCATCGGACTGCAAAGCCACAAATGCCGATAAGATACGCTTTTGACAACCAAAATGAGTCGTTTTAGCCGATTTTGGTTGTCAAAAGCGTATCTTATCGGCATTTGTGGCGCCGGCATTGCTCACGAAAAAGCACAGCAAGGCGACTCGCCAAACGAACCGCCTTGCTGTGGTCTTATCCAGATAAAAAAACTGCTGGTGCGCCTAACTGACGCGTTCTAGCTTTCTCACTACTTGATTGGTGGCAGCCACCATATAGTCACGGGCCAGGGTTTCCAGCTCGTCTTCGTCATTCGCCTCGTCCACCATCGTCAAGAGAGGGTCAGGCTCCTGTCTTTCCAGTTCTTCGCTGATAACTTCAGGATCGTCGCGGAAGTGCTTGCCGGCTGGACGCGGAAACTCTATCTCGGCAGTCCCTTCGATGGCCTCGTCTGGTTCAAAGTGGCCGTCATCGGCATGCTGCGCCCTGGCTTCTGGATGCTGCAAGGCAAACAGTACATCGCGGATCATATTGTCGGTGAAGTTCATTCCCTCTCCCGTCTACTACTTTTTATCCTTGTTTTACGTAGGGTTCTGGCAACAAATTCGTAACGTATGTTAACACACTGCTGTATCAAGAAGGGTGTGGAAAACAAGCAATTTGTCGCGAAACCCATAAAAAACCAAACAGGCTTGCATGAAGCCAGGATGTTTGCTAATGTATCAACTCGCGCTTGGTGCCAATGCAGACAGCTCAAGCACTGGGATGTCGTCTAATGGTAGGACAGCGGATTCTGGTTCCGTCAGTGAGGGTTCGACTCCTTCCATCCCAGCCACGGCATCTGTGGTATCGTAGCTGCCAGTATTTGGTTGGCTTGCTAGCTGGCCCGTTCGTCTAGCGGTTAGGACACCGCCCTCTCAAGGCGGAGATCACGGGTTCGAATCCCGTACGGGCTACCATCTTGTGTTTTTAAAAAACCCTTCTGACCGAGGGTTTTTTTGGTTGGAAAAGTAGAAATTGTCCGCCACGAAACGATAGCGGACAATTTCTCGGTCAGCCTAGCCAGTCGGCAGCAGATTATGCTGCCCTGGTCAGTGGATCCTCCTACTTCGTGTATGTATAAGCAGGCAACTAAGCCCGCTTATAAGGCATGCTGCTAAAAAGTTCATGAAGGCCGATGCATTATCGCCTGTTTGGGGCGTTTGGGCTTGGCCAGGTTCTTCCGAAGTGCCCAGGCCGGGGTCAGGGTCAGGGTCGGCCCCAGTGCCTGGCGGATCGTTTGTTTGCTCCCATTGCGCGAAAACTGTAAGGCTCTCAGATACTGCTGTGCCACTGGTAAAAGCCGCACCTGACCCGTCACTGGCTGTGTTCCACCCGATAAAGGCATAGCCCTCGCGGCTCGGGTCCTCGGGCATCAGCACACCCAAGGCCTCGCCAAGCAAGACACTGCGGCTGTCGTCGCCAAGCAGCAAGTCACCGCCATTGGCGTCAAATGTCACTGTTTCTACAGGAATATACATCTCAGTCGTCACAATATTGGAAAAGACATGGTAGTTTGCCGGGCTCGCCTCGGTACCTCCGCTGATGCTTATCTCCCCTGACAGGTACAGGAAGCCGCCATCGACAAAGCCTGCTTGGGCCAAAGAGCACGAAAAGTAAAACAGCGAGGCCAATTCGCTTGGGCTTAAGCCCTCCCATCCGTCTTGAAGCGCCAGGCTGACGACCAGCTCGCCGTCAAGCCACACTGGACTGCCTGCCAGCTCAAGCAAGTCACTTTGCATAACCAGGTCGACAGTGCCCACGAACAAGGGGTCGTAAGGGCGCAAGACCAGCGTTAGGCTAGTGTTTTGCGCAGTATGGCCAAAGGTCTGCAATAGCTGGTGCAGGCCTGCTGGCATTTCATAGACGGCTGTGTAGCTTAAGCCATAGTCAGCGGCACCGAGATGGTAGGCCAGTTGGCTTGGCCCGTCGATCTGGAGTATGCCATGGCTTCCGGTGGGTTGGACCAAGGCCAGGTTGACTCCTGACGGATAGGCGTCCAGCGGGCTTATGACATGGATCTGGTTGCCAATGACCTCAGTTGGATAAAACCTTGTTATGGCACCCGGCAAGGGCTTGCCGTCGATGCCGACTTCAATGACAGCTGCTATGTAGGTCTGGTATGAGGCCAGGTAGCCCGTACCGCCGCTGCCGCTTGTCGGCCGGGGGACAGAAAACGAGGCCAGGGCGGGCTTGTTGACCCAAAAGCCGATGACATTGTTGTTGTTGCTCGGCATCGACCAGCCTGCTGGAAGCGCATTGCGGATCGCTGTATAGCTTTCTGTGTTGGGGTTACCGAAAGCAATGTCCTTTGACTGTAAGTAGACATTGCGGCCAGCCACGTTGACATAGCCGCTGTTGACTATGGCATTTTCGCCGATATTGGCAAAACGCTCGGTGCTTCTCCCGAAAACGTTGGTGCTTTGCACGGTGACGCCGGACACCCATCCGTCGTTGATGGCCAAAGTGCCGTTGGTCTGTATCGAGTTGTCGGTCAGCAAGGCGACAGCGTTCAGGCCGTTGTCGATCCTGCCCCCGTTCATCACCAAGCCAGCCGAGTTCTTGTTGACAGCCACCCCAGGCCAGCTAGGGCCCGTGTTGCCTGAAATCAAGCCTCCATTGACAACCAGCCTGGCATTGCCCTGCTGCACACTGGCCGCCCCGCCATAGGCCGAGCTGACCACGCTGTTGCCGCAGACCTCTGCGCCCTCTTGGAGGTACACCGTCCCGCCGGCTATTATGTACAAGCCTCCCCCGTTGGTTCCCGCAGCTATCGTGAATCCCAGCACGTAAGTCACGCCGGCCAGGGCTTGGTTGTTGTTCACTTTCCCATAGATCGAAAGGGAGCAGTTACCGCTTCGTACTTGCACTGTCCCTGACTTGACTTGGTTGTTGGCAAGCAGCCCGAAAGGCCCGATCACCGCTGGCCCTGGCTCCCCAGTATATGGATCATAAGTAATAGCATTTATGTTGATGGCATTCTTGCTCCCCCGCCCCTCGCCAAGGCCGTCATTGCAAGCGCCGCCCCTAAGCCCTGTTATCTCGCCGTCCATTGCAAAGGCTATATGCCCAGATGCAGCTATCCCATGCGCGTCGGCAATGTTGGTGATCCGCGCCCCTTGGTGCATGGTAAACCTGCCCACCCAGGGGCTGTTGGACCCGATGATCCTCACTGCCGCATCGCCACGGGTCCCATATATTCCCCCATGCCCGTCCAAGCGGCTGGCCACAGTGGTGTCCGAGATCAAGCTGCCTGCCATCAACTCGACATTCCCCGGCACCGCATGAATCGCCGTCTGCCCGCCGAAGTTCAACAGCTCGGCACCAGGCCCGAGCACAATGGTGCAAGCCGAGTCATAGGTCGCAACGATCGCATCCTGCTCGATGTTCAGCCATCCGCTGAAATTGTGCGGATGCCCGGTCCCCGCCGGACGCAGGCCTGCGTCGTCGAAGACGATGTTTTGCAGGGTCAAGGTATTCGGGTGCGTGTGGAGGTTTTCTCCACCATTGCCAATTTCTAGCATTGCCGGGTTGTACCAGCCGCGGTATACATCGCTTTGTGTGGAGAAGACCGTGGCCCTGCTGACCCTTACCCTGGCGTCCAGGCTGGTAATTGTGATGTTGTTAGTATAGTAACGTGCACATGCAGAGGATACCAGGTCGGTCATCACTATCACCAGGTAGTCTTTTCCCGACTCACTGGCAAGGTTTGTCACACTGGCTGTCTTTGCCAGAGTCGCCCAGGGGTTTGCTAGGGAACCGTCGCCTAAGGAGTCGTCCCCATCGGCAGAAACGTAATAGACGGCATCATATTCAGGGTAAGGCGTGTCTAAGGGCTCCAGCAGGCTGCCACTGCCTGTCACAACAGGCGGATAACCCTGCCCGTCTTGTGGCTTTGCTTGTAGCTCGTCTTGTGACATGCCTTGAGCCGTGTCTGCAAATGCGGCCAGCGAGAGACCGTTGCCAATGAGCAAGGCTGTTACCAGGCAAATGCAGGCAAGCCCTATACTCCTCTTCCATCTCCCCCATATGCCACAGGCTTTCATGACAATCACGCTCCTTTGTGTTTTGCTACCTACCAAACTCCAAGCATCAAAGCTAAACACCAAGCAGCATAAAAAAAGAGAAATCGTGCCGCTTGATACGACATCCTTTCCCTTTAAATACGAGCCCCGATCTTTCGCCAAAGCCCGTCAGTCAATCTTGTCTCGGTTAGATTGTAGCAACAATTATACACATTTTAGCGAGCATAGGAAGCAAAATGCTTGACATTTATCCGGTCACGCGACATCTTTATTCAAAAGTCCCGTTTTTATACATTGCCTTGGACAGGCCTGTGGGCTTTATTGCCTCAGTGTTATTTGTTTAATCAGCTGGTGTTACCAAGCGCTTTTTTACTGGTAGCGCAGGCTTTCCACTGGGTCGAGCTTGGCTGCCCGGCGAGCCGGGTAGTACCCGAACACCAGGCCGATAACGACACAGACAGTGACGGCGATGGCTACCGAGCCCACCCCGATCGCTGGAGTAATCGGCGTGTCGGGCATCATAATAGCGACTATCGCGGCAATCACCATAGCTCCTAAATAGCCGAAAATCAAGCCAAAGAACCCTCCCGCCAGGCATAAGACGATACTCTCTGCCAAGAACTGCTGGGTAATGTCAGACGTCCTTGCCCCCAATGAACGTCGCAGCCCGATTTCACGCGTCCGCTCGGAAACAGAAGTCAGCATCATGTTCATAATGCCGATCCCACCGACAAAAAGGCTGATTGACCCGATGGCTGCAAGAATGGCTGCAAAGCCAGACATCACTAGATTGACACTGTCAATTGCTTCTTGCATGCTTGTAACATAGATATAACCCTCACCTTCGTCATAACCGTAATACGAGTTTAGGAAGTCTGTCGTGCGGTCACAGACGTCATGCACGTCGCTGCCCTCACGCACCAAGCCGAATATCGAGTCGTAGTGCGAATAGCCGACGATCCTCTTTTGCATGGTAATCACAGGAATGAATATCTGTGTGTATTGCGCGCTCATCGCATCGCCTGAGGTTATCCCGATAATCTGGTAGCTTTCCTGGTTGTCGCCCAGACGGATGGTCTGTCCAACCGAGTCGGCGTCTACATCCCCGAACAAGTCGAGGTTGACTCCCCGCCCGATGACTGCCACCCTGGCCAACTGGCGCCCTTCGTCATCGTCAAAGAAACGCCCCCCGCTCAGCTCGACCCCAGTGACGGCAAAATAGTTGTCCGACACCCCGAGCAATGAGTATGAGTATGTGTCTGTCGGGGTCATTATGTTTGTATAATAATAAAACACCCCAGCGACCTCCTCGTACTCAGGTATAGCGGTCTCTAAGGCTTTGATGTCGGTGTCTGTCATCCCAGAACTATAGATCATCACCATTCTGGCTTGGTTTAAGCCCAGGCTGCCAAGCATCATGTTCCGCATCCCGGTGACTAACGACGTCATTGCGATAACACTGGAGATACCGATAACGATACCGAGGATGGTCAGTAACGAACGCCCTTTGTTGGCCGAAAGCGAGGCCCAGGTCTCGTGCAGCAAGTCAATGATTCCCATAAGCCCTATACCTCGCAAACCGGCAAGGGGGCTGTCGGGCCGCTTGCCGGCTGGCCGCTTGCCGTCGGGCCGCTTGCCGTCGGGTCGCTTGCTGTCGGGCCGCTTACCGTCGAGCTGCTTGCCGGCTGGCCGCTTGCCGGGCGGATATTGTACTTCTCGTTCACAAAAAGCCCGTCACGGATATATAAGACCCGGTCGGCATGGCTGGCAACCTCTTCGTCGTGGGTGATCAAGACAATGGTACGTTTTTGGTCGCGCAGGATCTCTAGGGTCTTTAAGACCATCTCGCCTGTGGCAGTGTCTAGGTTGCCAGTCGGCTCGTCTGCCAAAATCAGCTCCGGGTTGTTCACTAAGGCCCGGGCAATGGCCACACGCTGCATCTGGCCTCCTGACAACTCGTTGCTCATGTGCTCAAAGAACCGTTCTTCTAGGCCAACCGCCCGCAAGGCGGTTACCGCCCTCTCTTCCCGCTCTGCCCGTGGGCAGGTTGTATAGACCAAGGGCAACATGACGTTCCTGAGCACTGTGGCCCGTGCCAATAAATTGAAGTTCTGAAAGACAAAGCCGATGCTGGTAGCACGGAGGTCGGCTAACTCGTTATCGCTCAAGGTCGCTGTATCGGTGCCAGCCAAAAGGTAGCGGCCAAAGGTAGGACGGTCCAGGCAGCCCAAAATATTCATCAAGGTTGTCTTGCCCGAGCCAGAGGGCCCCATGATTGCCACGAAATCCGCCTTCTCGACAATCAGGTCCACTCCCCGCAATGCTGGGACAGCACCCGCCTGCGTCTCGTAGATACGATGTACGTTGCTTATTTCGATAATCCGCTTTGTCGGTAACTCGTTCATAACCTCAACGTTTCGCTCAATGAAGATGCCTTAGCTTTTTGCCTTGGCTTTTTACCCGTTCCCACAGCTAAACATAATGGCTTTTATTAACATTAGCTTTATCGAATACCTGGGGAGACTGTCGAGCCCCCGCTGTTTCCTCCCGTCCCACTGAAGTAGGTGACTATCACCGTATCGCCTACGTTGATGTCGCCTTCGACGACTGTGACCGAGTAGTTAGACGCTATTACCTTGACTGAGACCTGCCGGATGTTCCCGTCTGCATCCATGACCTGCACATAGTTGATGTCACCGGCGTTTTGGACTGCCATGCTGTTCACCAACAAGACGTTTTCATACGACAGGGTTATGATGCGGGCGTCAGCCGACATCCCGATCTTCAGACGCGGGTCAGGGTCGTCAATCAAAAGGTCGACGATGTATGTCACCAAGCCACCGGAGCCGTAGTAGTAGGCATCGCTGGCACTGGTCGAGGTAGAGGCGACCCGCAGCACTTGGGCATCGGCGACATATCCTGGCAAGGCGCTGACATTGACTATCGAGCGCATCCCTGTCTCAACGGCTAGTATGTCGATTTCGTTTATCTCGACCCGCAGACGCATCTTGGACACATCGGCAATTTGGGCGACAAGCTGCCCCGTCGCCAGCAGGGTGGAAAGCTTCATGCCTCTTTCAAGGTTCATCAAGATCACCTGGCCGGTAATGGGTGCATAGACGTTTCGCTTGTCAGCATATGCAACGGCATCGTCTAAGGCGACTTTAGCAGAAGAGACCCCCATCTGGGCGCCTTCCAAAGACAGCTTTGCCCCCTCATGCGCCGAGACTGCTGCCAGATAGGCCTGATAGGCCTGGTAGACGTCGTTTTCAGTAATGACAACATCAGGCATGGGGTTAATATCGTCATTGTCTGGATCATCGGGCGTCTTGTCGTTGTTCGGGGCATCTGGGCTGACCAGTAACGATTCTTCGTAGGCCTTCTTCGTTTCCTCATACTGGCGGTTAGCGATGTCTACTGCGTTTTTAGCATCATTGACCGCGGCTTCGGCGCCGCGTAGCTGCAGGTTTGCCGAGTCTACGCCGCGCTGAGCGGTGGCCACGGCCTGGTCGAGGCTGGGATTGTCGATCGTAAACAGCAGCTGTCCTTTTTCTACGGTGTCGCCTTCCGATATGTAAAGCTCGGCAATCGTCCCATCGACTTCCGGGGTAATCGTGACCTGCTCATAGGCAGCCAGATTGCCTGAGGCTTGGATCGAGTCGGTATATGTGCCTCTTGCTACGACATCCGTTTGGACCGGGTTGTCGGGCACGGGGGAGAAATAGTTACGCAGTAGTATAAATGCCAGAAATAAGACTAGCGTGCCTCCTACAATGCCGATCGCCAGACGTAGCCGTTGGGCACGCTTCTTTTTGGAATTACGCCCTTCTAGGGCCTTGAACGCTTGCAGCTCGGATGCTGCCTGGATGCTCTCAGCTTGGGTGATGACACGGTCTTTGGGGTCTGGTGCTGCTTCGGTTTGCTTCTGGTCAGTCATGTTTCCCTCTTAACGGTACCTGTTTTCGGCAAAAACAGCGAACATAATTACTCTAGCACATGATGATGCATACTAGCTTGGAAGTTCCAAAAGACATGCCTGGCCAGACGGTTTTCTCCACATAAAAATCGCTAAGGCTAGTGCCGACTTATCGGGAGAAGCCCAAGCCCTTGTGCTTTTCATGATAATCGCTGATTGCTTGGCAAAATCACGAGAGGCTGATGTGGACCGTCCTGCGTGTCGCATCGGAGCCAGACGGCGAACTGACCGATGGGATGAACTCGTAAGTCACTGTTATCACCCAGGCGGTAGGGGCGCCATCGCCGGCGACGCGTCCGGAATAGATCGCCGACTGCTTGGTGACCTTGGGGTTGGCAGAGCCGGGGTTGTCATAGGTAGTCGAGCTGTTGTAGTCAGGCGAGGCGTAGGTAAAGTCGCGGGAGTCGATGCCGGCCTTGTAAAGCATCAGGCGCAGGAAGGAGTCGTTTGAAAGCATGGTGAAGAACTCCTGCTGGTCTATGCCTAGCAGGTCGAGGTCGCCAGTGTAGTAGACTTCGAAGACCCTGCCCTCGCTGTTCAGGCTGAGGTAGATGTTCGCTTGGGGGATCAGCGCAACCGTTTCGGCATACCTGCTGTCCGTCTCGTCCAGGCTGCCGCCTTCGACACTTGTGACGTTTGCTGTATAGGTCAAGGTTATGACCCTCAGCAGCACAGGCGACTCTGGCTCGTCTGCCTCTGGCCCGACCTGGTCGGCATCGGTGCTCTTGGTGACCACCCATCCCGGCCCGAGGTAGGCTAAAGCCTGCTCGGTGGTCTTGCCGAACAGCTGTATCAGGTCGGGGATGTCGCTTGTCTCGTAATGTACCTGGATCGGGACTTTCCCGGGTTCTTTGGCCTCGTCGTCGGACAGCTCGGTCAACGGTTGAAGCCTGTCCGGGGCCCCATTGATGACAGGCAGCAAGTATTGGGAGGCAAACCAGACAAGCAGGAGGGCGACCACCAGGACAAGGGCGCCGATGACGATCGTGGTGTTCCTAGACCGCCTGGCTATTGCACTGGCGGGGGCAGGGCTTGAGGCCTTTTGCGCCTCATCACCTGGGCCGTCTGACTGATTGTCCGAAGTGCTTTGGGGGGGATTGTTTTGTTGTCTGTCGTCTGTGGTCATTGTCATCCATTCGTAGACTGCATTTGTCTTTTATATTAGGGCCTTTCCAACCAATACTTTATCAGAAAGAAGAGGAAGACAGCCAATACGATTGTCGCAAGCACTATCACGGCCCGCCTAGCTGGCGCATCCTCGACGTCAAGCCCGTCGGTATCCGCTGCCTTGTCTAAGCCAGTCAGGCTGTCGTCAGGGCTTGTCTTTGGTTGGCCTTGCCCGGTATCTCCGTTATCTTCCATGAAGACATTATAGACTACCGCTAAAAAAGCATCCTATTTGCTTCGGGCATCGAGCTCGCCGGCTAACTCGTCCAGCGAGACCGCGGTCTTCTCCAGAACCACCAGAAGATGGTAAAGCAGGTCAGCAGCCTCATAGCGGATATGGTCGTGGTCGTCGTCCTTTACCGCCAGGGCCAGCTCGGCAGCCTCTTCGACCACCTTCTTGATCGCCAGGTCCTTGTCGTCGTTTAACAGTTGCGCGGTATACGACTCCTGCACATCAGCGTCCCTCCGCTGATGGATGGTGGTGGCTAGTTTTGCCAGCGTAAGCCCCAAATCGCCCGGAACGACGTTTGCAGTCCTCTCACCCATCGGAAAGCTCCTTATAAAAACACGACCGCCTGCCTGTATGACAGGCCGGGCCAGGGCTGTCGACCTTGACCAGCAAGCAGTCAGAGTCGCAGTCCAAATGAATTGACAGCACGCGCTGCGTGTTTGTGCTGGTAGCGCCCTTGTGCCAGAGCTCTTGGCGCGAGCGCGAGTAGAACCAGGTCTCCTTCGTCTGCAGCGTCATGGCCAAGGACTCGGCGCTCATCCAGGCCATCATGAGCACTTCTCCCGTGTCGTATTGTTGGATTATGGTGGGGATAAGCCCTTGGTCGTTATAGACCAGGCCGTCGATTTGGATGGGGGTATCTGTGTCTGCTGCGTTGTTGGCATCAGCCTGCCCGTCTATGCTGCCCATCAGTCGTCCATTCTTACAGGGACGCCTTGCGCGTCGAGGTACTCTTTGACAGCATAGATGCTTAAAAGGCCAAAGTGAAAGACACTGGCAGCTAGGACCGCATCGGCCTCTCCCTCGATTATGCCCTCGGCAAAGTGCTCAAGCGTGCCGGCCCCGCCAGAGGCGATGACCGGTATGTCGACCCGCCGGGCGACTGCCCGGGTCAAGGCGATATCGTAGCCTTCCATTGCGCCGTCAGCGTCGACCGAGGTCAGGAGGATCTCGCCTGCCCCCCGGCGGGCGACGGCCTCTGCCCAGTCCACCACGTCGTAGTCCGTGATGGTCTGGCCCCCGTTGATGGCAGCCAGCCATTTGTCTCTGCCGCCGGCAGCATGGACAGCGTCGATGGCGATGACGACCTTCGACGAGCCGAAGGCCTGCTCTGCCTCAGAGACCAATGCGATATCCTTTATCGCCGCAGAATTCATCGTTATCATCTGCGCGCCGGCGTCCAGCACCTCGCCGATGTCTTCCAGCGAGCTGATCCCCCCGCCAACGATCAGGGGGATGTTGTTGTCGGCGCTGATCGAAGCAATCATCTCGATCGTTGCCGGCTTGGACTCGTAATTGGCAGCTATACTTAAAAAAGCCAGCTGGTCTGCACCGGCTTGTTGGTAGACGCGTGCCATCTCCACAGGGTCGCCAGCGTCTTTGAGCTCCACGAAGCTGACTCCTTTTACTACCCGGCCGTTTTGAAAGTCCAGGCAGGGAATCACTCGCCGATATGTCAAACGGGCTGTTCTGCCCACCTTACATGCACCTCCATCTACTCTCTCTGATTATGCTTTTGCACTTTCCTGCACCTCTTACCTGCCAGCTTATGCCTAGCTCTCGCCCAAGACGCCTAGGGCTTCTTGGACTGTGAAGTTCTGCTCGTACAAGGCCCTGCCGACAACGACTGCCTCCGCCTTGTCACCAAGCGACCTTACAGCGTAAAGGTCGTCTAACGAGGCAATCCCCCCTGAGACGATAAGCGGGCAGCCGATCGCCTCCGATAGGCCCTGGTAGGCCAAAACGTCGATCCCGGTTTGCAAGCCGTCCCGCTTGATGTCGGTATATAAAAAGTGCCGAAAGCCTAAGGCTACCAGCTCCAATGCCAAGTCGAGCACGTCGACATGGCTCGTCTGCTGCCACCCGCTGATGGCGACCTTGCCGTCCCGCCCGTCAATGGCCGCACAGATGCTTTCGGCGTAAAGTGCCGCGAGCTTATCCACAAAAGGACGGTCGGTTATCATGCTGGTCCCAATCACCACTCGGGCCGCCCCGGCCTCCAACAGCGCTTCGACGGCCTGAAGGCCCCGGATGCCTCCACCTACCTGCACCTGCAAGCGGCCTAAGGCAACGATCCCGGCTATGGCCTCCCGGTTGTCGGCGCCCAACCCCCGGGCGGCATCCAAGTCGACCACATGCAGGCACCTTGCCCCGGCCTCGGCAAACATCGCGGCCCGGGCGACCGGGTCGTCGTCATAGACTGTCACTTTCGAGTAGTCGCCTCCTGCCAGTCGGACTGCCTGTCCACCGAGCAGGTCGATTGCCGGATAGAGCTCGGCCCTTCGGCCGGTAGACGCTATATATGGGGATAAGCCCTCGTCTTTGGCCTTGCTGGAAGCCATATTACAGGCTGCCTTTGGTTGATGGGATGGTGCCAGCGCGGCGCGGGTCGATGGCTACGGCCTGGTACAGCGCCCGGGCGACGGCCTTTGCCGCAGCCTCGATGATGTGGTGGCTGTTCTCCCCCGCAAGCGACCGCACATGCAATGTTATGCCGGCATTGGCAGCCAGCGCGATCAGGAACTCCTTGAACAGCGTAGTGTCGAAGCTGCCGATCATCTCTATGGGCAGGTCGACCTGCCAATGCAACTGGCCTCGCCCGCTTATGTCTACCGCAGCCGCCACAAGCGCCTCGTCCATTGGCATCAAGCAGTCTCCGAATCGGCTGATCCCCCTTTTGTCGCCTAAGGCCTCCAGGATGGCTGTCCCCAAGACGATACCGACGTCCTCGACAGTGTGGTGGGCGTCGACAGCCAAGTCGCCTTTGGCTTGAAGGCGCAGGTTAAACAGGCCATGCCGTCCGATCGCCTCAAGCATATGGTCGAAAAAGGCCACTCCGGTGTCGATGTCGGTCTCTCCTTGGCCGTCAAGGTCCAGGCTGATGCTGACAGTCGTCTCTTTTGTTTGGCGGTCGATCTCCGATTTACGCATCGTCGTCGTCTATCTCGTCGTCGTCGAACTCATCGACCTCAGCGTCGTCGAACTCTTCGTCGTCGTCGCCTTCGTCGTCGCCTTCATAGGCTGCTAGCTCGCCAAAGACAGCGTCCTCGCCATCGTCGTCGTCATCGTCCTCAAAACGCATCTCCACCGAGCGGCTGTGCGCCCAAAGGCCTTCGGCCATGGCCAAGGCGCTGATCTTCTCCACATCGTTGGACAGGGCGGCAAAGGAGTAGCTGACAATGCTGGTACGCTTGATGAAGTCATTGACTGAAAGGGGGCTTGCCCACCGCGAGGTCCTGTTTGTAGGCAAAGTGTGGTTCGGGCCGGCTATATAGTCACCGACGCTGACGGGGCTCCAAGGCCCGATGAAGATAGCGCCAGCGTTCTTGATCAGGCTGATGTAGTCGATGGCCTGGTCGACCATGATCTCGAGGTGCTCCGGGGCAATATCGTTGATTGCGTCGATGGCAGTATCCATGTCCTCACAAATATATACATAGCAATTATCGTCAATAGCAGGCTTGGAGATAACTTGGCGAGGAGAGATCGTCAGCTGCTTTTCGATCTCGGCGATCACCTCGTCGACCAGGCTCTCGTCGGTGGTGACCAAGAAAGTGCACGCGTTACGGTCATGCTCGGCCTGCGCCAACAAGTCGATGGCCACAAAAGTAGCATCGGCTGTCTCGTCGGCTAGTATCGCCACTTCGGAAGGCCCAGCAATCATGTCGATGCCCACATCCCCCGATACCAGGCGCTTGGCTGCTGTGACGTAGGCATTGCCTGGGCCTACGATCTTATCCACAGGGGCGATCGACTCGGTCCCATAAGCCAAGGCGGCAATCGCCTGGGCTCCTCCCACCGCATAGATCTCCTCGACCCCGACAAGGTGTGCTGCCCCCAGTACCGCCGGGTCGACAGTGCCGTCGTTTCGGGGAGGGGTGACCATGGCAATGCGTCGGACCCCTGCTACCTTGGCTGGAATAGCGTTCATCAGCACCGTCGACGGATAGGCCGCGACCCCGCCTGGGACGTAGATGCCCACCGAGTCGATGGGATTGACCATACTGCCCAGCAAGACGCCGTCGGCACGGGTGGTAAACCAGCTTTGGGCCATCTGCTGTTGGTGGAAATTGCGGATGTTTTGATAAGCGCTGTTGATGGCGCTTGCCAACTCCTGCGATATCCCGCGGATGCTCCGATCGACTTCGCGGCTGCCTACGATGACGCCGTTACGCGTGGCATTGTCGAACTCTTTGGTGTACTCGGCCAAGGCCTCGTCCCCCCGCTCCCGTACCACGGCAATGATTGCAGCAGCCGTCTCGCTGGCCTCGGTATCGGCAGAAGGGCTGCGGTCAAGGGCTGTCAGGTCGATTCTTTCTCCAGGTTCAAGGTATTCAACACGCATGTTTAGTCCTTTCCGACTATTTGGGTGAAGCGGTCGGCCAACTCCCGGACACGCCTGTCAACCCGCATGCTTGCCGGGTTTGCAATGAAACGTGCTGTTGAGGCCATTACCTCATCCACGACTACTAGGTTATTCTCCCGCAAAGTCCGCCCTGTAGCGGTTATGTCCACTATCCGGTCAGCCATGCCCACTAAAGGTGCAAGTTCGATGTTACCATGCATCTTGATCAGCTCGATCTGCAAACCCAACATTGAGTAATACTGGCCAGTAATTCGAGGGTATTTGCTAGCTACCCGCAGCACTCCGCTACGCTGGTAACGCTCTTCGACCTCCTCGTGGCTGCCAGCCCGCTCAGCTACCACGAAGCGACAGGCACCAAAGCCTAGGTCAACCAGCTCCACAATGTCCAAATCGGCCTCTACCAGCGAATCCTTCCCACAAATCGCACAGTCCACCCCTCCATGGGCCGCAAAGACAGGCACGTCGGTAGGCCTTAGTATATACACCTCGGCCACATTCGTGCTGATGACCAGCTGGCGGCCCGGATCGACGAGGTCTGAGATATCGACTCCAGCCCGCTCCAACATCCCGATACTGGCCTCGTACAGCTCGCCTTTGGGAACGGCCAGCCGTAGGGCAGATTTAGCGGAATTCATTCACGCCTCCCTAGTACGTCCTCGATAACGGCTTGCTGGCCCTGTGCACGCAGCAGCTCGGCTTGACGAAAAGCCTCTGCCGGGTTTGCAGGGTCGACAAGGACCTTATGTGGAGAAACCCTTGGTGGCGGCTTGCTGCCCTTGGACCTCTCGTCCAGCAGGCTGGTCACCAACTGCTCCAGGTTAAATGCAAAGCCTATCGCCTTGGCAGGCGGCCCGAACCGGGCAATGGTGTGGTCATAGCGGCCCCCGCTGCCCAGGGGATAGCCTGCCTGCGGGGCAAAGGCAGAAAAAACCAGCCCGGTATAATAGTCAAAAGAGCTCATCAGGGAGAAGTCGACCAGCCAGTCGGTGTTCGGCCTCAGGCTGCAGGCCAGCTGGAAGGTCTCCTCCATACTGTCCAGGCTGTCCAGGCTACGCTGTATGTGCTCGGAAGATGACTCGTTGATCATCGCGATATCGTCGATCAGCCCCCGGCAGTCGTCGATCGCATCCCCGGCCCCTTGGATGCGGGCAAGGGACGAGATAGCCTGAGCGTATTTGACGTTCACGGCGGGATGCCGCATCAGTGTGTCTACCCCCACCAGGTCGCTTTTATGCCAAGTTGTCAAAACAGCCTGTTTCCAGGTCATTTTTGCTGTATTGGCTGTTGCGGCAGTCACTGCGAAGGTGCTCTCCAGCTCGTTAGGGGCATTGCTGACACAAGCATCCAGTATCGCTTGGAGGACGTTGACGGTGCAAAGCGCGATCGTGTAGTCGTTGATCTTGGCCGCATCTAGGCTCTCGGCCATCAGCAACAGCATCTCGACATCGGACACCACACCGCCTAAGCCGATGCATTCGACTCCGAGCTGGGTCTGCGACCTGGCCTTCGTCTCATACAGGCGCTCCTCACGGAAGACCGTCTCCAAATAGCGCAGCCGCAGCGCCTCGCCTGTAGCCAGCGTACCGATGCGGCTGCCTACCAGCCGGGCTATCGGCAAAGTGACGTCTGGCCGTAATACTAAAAGCTCGCCATCCGAGTCGAACAGCTTGAATGTGGCATTTTGGGTATAGCTCTCGGCTTGAAAGAGCGACATCGTCTCCAGTGTCGGGGTTTCCACAGGCAAGTATCCCCATAGCTTAAAGACTTCTAAAATGCTGTCGGCAATCGTTTCCCGCACAACTGCCTCGTCTGGCAAGACGTCTTTAAACCCGCGGGGTATCTGAGCGCTCATCTAGATCCTTTCGTCAATGACCTTGATTTTCATAAGCCATGCCGCCTAACTTTTAGGCTAGGTGAGAAGCTACTTTATCACAGTAGTGTAATAAAGTGTTCTGGGAACCCTAGTGATTTTACTTTTTTACGAAGTGCTTACGCGGCTTTTGCTGCTAAAGTACCTGCCGCCACTCTTTCATCGCCTCGCGGACAACAGCGGCAGAAAAGCCCTTTGTGACTAAATAGCGGTAACGTCCACTGTATTCGTCACGTGCCCTTCCCCGGTAGCGGGACAGCGCTTGGACAGCACGCTCGAGCTCGTCATCCTCGTCTGTGAACTCGTCGATCAGGTCGGGGTAGTCATGGGCGTCGATACCAAACTGGTTTAAGGCCTTTGTGATCCTATACATGCCCCAGCCTTGGTTACGCTTGCTCACAATGTAGAGCCTGCAAAAGCGCCCATCGTCAACAATGCCGGCATCGACAAAACGCTTGACCAGGGCGCGTACGATGTCTTGGCCGAAACCGGCTGAAAGCAAGCGCCCGGTCAGCTCGTGTGACGACCTTTCCCGTGCCGCTATCAGGCGCAGTGCCTTGTTCTCTGCTGCTTGGTCTGCACTAAGCAGGCTTTGTCTTCTTTGTTTCTTGCCTACGTCAGTATTCAGTGCCATTGTCTAGGTAACTGTCTTCGTCTACCCCGTTAGCCGACCCTGAGGCCCCAGCTATGGAGATGGTTATTGGATGCATTGTCAGCCGTTCTCTGAGGAGGCCTTCGATCTCGTTGCGCAGGTCAGGGGTATTGCGCAGCAGCTCTTTAGCTGCCTCACGGCCCTGGCCAAGCCTCTCGTCACCATAGGTGTACCAGGCCCCTGACTTTTTGATCAGGCCTTCTTCGACCCCCATATCGATAATGCAGCCTTCTTTTGATATGCCCTCGCCGAACATCAAATCGAATTCAGCCTGTCGGAAAGGAGGCGCCACTTTGTTCTTGACTACCTTGACCCGGACCCGGTTGCCGATAATCTCGGTACCCTTCTTTATCGAGTCGAACTTACGGATATCTATGCGTACCGAGGAAAAGAACTTCAATGCCCGGCCACCAGGCGTAGTCTCAGGACTGCCGAACATCACACCGATCTTCTCCCTAAGCTGGTTGATGAAGATACAGGTAGTGTTGGAGCGCGACAAGGAGCCGGCCAGTTTGCGCAGGGCCTGGCTCATCAACCGGGCTTGGAGGCCGATGTTCGAGTCCCCTATCTCTCCTTCGATCTCCGCCCGAGGGACCAAGGCTGCAACCGAGTCGATTACGATAGCGTCAATGGCCCCAGACCTTACCAGCATGTCGCAGATCTCTAAGGCCTGCTCGCCGGTGTCAGGCTGCGATATCAAGACCTCGTCGATATCCAGGCCCAAACGGGCGGCATAGGCAGGGTCTAGGGCATGCTCGGCGTCGATGAAGGCTACTATGCCTCCTAAAGCCTGGGCCTCGGCTAGGATCTGCAAGGCTAAAGTGGTCTTGCCACTGGCCTCTGGCCCATATATCTCTACGATGCGCCCACGTGGGACGCCGCCGACCCCGAGGGCGGCATCAAGGGACAAGGCGCCCGTAGGTATGACTTCGATGTCATAGCTCTGGCCCCCCTCTCCATACCGCATGATCGACCCTTTGCCGAACTTCTTCTCGATTTGGTCGGTTGTTATTTCAAGTGCTTTTACTTTTTCTGTATTCACGCCAAGCTCCATCCAGATGGTTTTGACCAATGATATAACGAACGCATGTTCGATGTCAAGTCCTTATCGCCAACTTTGTCGAAAATTAAGTTGGTTTAGACAACTGGTTATTCTCCAGGCCTAGGCTATCAAGGCCTTCTTTCATATCTACTGTTTACCATAAACAGATATCAATGGTCTATTATAAATACTTAACAGCGATCTATCAGCCAGCTTAAAGTGAGATAACAAATGAAAAAGCTAGTACTATTCGTCCTCGTCGACGAGTTCGCAGACCACGAATACCCCTTTTTGGCATCGTCGTTGCAAGACGGGATCAAAGAATTGCAGTCCCCCTACGAAGTCAAGACCCTTGCGGTCAGCAAAGACCCCCTAAAATCAATGGGCGGCTTTACGATCCTCCCCGATTATTCGATCAACGACTGCCCTGACGACTTCAGCGCCCTTGTCCTGATTGGCGGAAACACTTGGCGAGACACCAAGGCCAAGCTCTTTGCCCCCCTGCTAAAAGACAGCATGGACAAAGGCAGGATCGTCGGTGCGATCTGCGACGCTACTGTCTTCATGGGCATGAATGCACTGCTAAACACCAAAAAACACACTAGCAACACCCTTAGCGACCTAATGGCAGCCGGCAAGGACAGCTATACCGGCCAAAATAACTATCAATACGAGCAGGCAGTGCGTGACGGCAACCTGGTCACCGCCAACGGCAGCGCCTACCTCGAGTTCACAGCCGAGGTGTTGGAGGCGCTGGATGCCTTCCCGCTTGACTACATCCAGGAAGACTATCGTTTATATAAGTTCGGATACTATGAAGCTATTGCTAGTGCAACAAACCCGTAATACTTTATTTATGCGGATAAGACCTCGTAGAGCATGAGCAGGGCGGACCGTACTGCCTGCCTGCGGATCTCTGCCCTTTCACCTACGAAGCTCTCGCGCCTGGCCACGGTCTTCTCCCCATAAGAGACTGCCAGCCAAACAGTCCCGACCGGCTTGTCTTCGGTCCCGCCGTCAGGGCCGGCGATGCCGCTGACGGACACTGCGGCGTCGACTTCGAGGGCAGCACGCGCCCCCTTGGCCATTTGGATCACGCAAGCCTCGCTGACCGCCCCGTCTTGGTCGATGGTCTCCGGCGACACGGTGAGCAGGCTTTGCTTGACAGAGTTGGCGTAGCTGACGACCGACCCTTTGATCACGCTCGACGAGCCGGGGATGTCAGTGAGGACGGCAGCGATCAGTCCGCCTGTGCAAGACTCGGCGGTCCCGATCATCACGCCCTTCTCGTTTGCCAGGCTAAGCACCGCTGTCGTCAGCTCGGCAATGGGCGTGTTCGGGTCGGCGAGCATAGCCAGGCTGCCGGCGGTGCCGCTCTCAGTGGCCTCGCCCGCTTTGGACGGCTCGTCCTTGGCGATCCGTGCCCAGATGCCTGTGCGCTCGAAGCCCAAGACCTCGGCTGAGTTTATGAAGTAGTCGATCAAAGACACGATGGTGATGACGAGGGTCAAGGCCATGACTATCCAGGCAAACCAGCTTACAAGGAATATCAGTTTGCCGCCAAGCAGGATGTTTAGGATGGTTTCGAGCGATCCTTTTACGATGAAGGTCACGACAGCGATTATCTGGAAGACCGTTTTAGTCTTTCCTAGGTTGCTGGCTGCAATGACTTTGCCTTCCGCGGCAGCCACCATGCGTAAACCGGTGACCAGGAACTCCCGGCCAAGTATCACCAAGGCTATCCAGGCTGGAAGGATGTCCAGCTCGATCAGTACCAGCAAAGCAGCCGATACAAGTATTTTATCGGCCAAAGGGTCGAGCAGCATGCCGAACGTCGTGACCTCGTCCCGGGAGCGGGCCAAGTAGCCGTCCAGCCCGTCAGTGGCAGCCAGAAGGATGAACACGATAGCTGCTACCCAAGGCTTGACGATGGCAGCGATAGTCGGTTCGGGCACCCAGTCCGCCCAGGGCGCCAGCATCAAGATGATGAACGCGGGCACTAGCAGGATTCGGGTGATCGTCACAATGTTCGCCGGGGTAAGCAGCTCCTGCCAAGCCCTGCGGTTCACTGAGGCCTGTGGGGTGCTGCCTTGGCGAGCGCTGTCGGGGCTGGCTGCGGTAGCCGCGGGCCTGCCTGGGCTGGCTGGCATTGGCTCAGAGGGTTCGTTCTCGCCAGCACCCGTCTCTGTTGGATTGGCTTGTTTCTCGCTCATCTTTTTATGCACCTACCAGAACACACCGGCTTGACTCCTATTTAAGACCGCCAAATCAAACTGTCCATAAAACTCAGGAAATATTCATCTTTTCATTATATTAGCCCGCACCTGTTTATAGCTAGCGTGATTTTTGCTAGTAATTCGCTGCTTGCCTGTTTATCGCGGCTCGCTGATGACGACGGCCTCTAAGTCATAACAGACCGTATCGACAACCTCGGCAACTAGCAGCTGGCCGGGCTCACCGGTGGCTAAGCGGACTACCCCGTCTATCTCAGGTGCCTGTGCCTTGGACCGGCCGATAACCTGCCCGTCCTCATAGCCTGTTACCAGGACCTCAAGCCGTTTGCCGATCAAAGCCTCAGCACGGGCGAAGCCTATAGAGTCGGCCAGGTCACGCAAGCGCTGGGCCCTAGCGCGCCGTGTGCGCATAGGCACTTGGTCTTGCCGCTCGCCTGCAACCGTACCCTCTTCTTGGGAGTAGACAAAGACCCCTACATAGTCAAACTTCGCCGCCTTGATGAAACGCATCAGCTCCAAGGACTCCTGCCTTGTCTCCCCAGGAAAGCCGGCAATAACCGTTGTGCGGAGAGCGACGTCAGGCATAATCTCGCGGGCCTGCCCGATCATCTGCAGGTATTCGCTGGCATCACCACTGCGGCCCATGTCGGAAATGACGCGCGCCGAGGCATGTTGCAGCGGAATGTCAAGGTACCTACAGATATTCGGATGGGCTGCCATCGTCTCCAGCAGCCGAACGCTGAGAGCCGAGGGTTGCAAGTACATGAGTCTTATCCAAACATTCTCAAAGCGTTTGGCCAGATGCTCTAAGAGGTCAGCCAAGTCCTTCTCCCCATCATGCCAAAGCCCGGTATCCTGTGCAATCAGCACCAACTCGCGGGCCCCTCCGGCTACCAGCTGGTCGGCTTCGTCTGTAAGCTCAGCCAGGCTAGTCGACACATAAGGCCCCCGGATACTGGGAATCGTACAGAACGAGCAACGCCGCGAGCATCCCTCGGCAATCTTCAAGTACGCCCAAGGCCGATTGTCCTCAGGGACCCTCATCGGCATTTTGGGCATGGTGGCTTTGTCGTTGATGCTAGCGCTGCCCTCATTATCGGGAGAAGGCCTTGCGTCCTGGGCCTTGATGCCGAACAGGCCAAGTATGACTTCGACGATTCGCGCCTCGTTGGCAACAGTGACAAAGGCGGAGACCTCTGGCAGCTCTGTGTCCAGCTCGTCTTGATAACGCGAGGGTAGGCAGCCCGTGACCACCAGCTTAGCCTGTTGGCCGGTGGTGTAAGCCAGGTTGGCCAAATCCAGGATAGTGGCGATTGCCTCTTCGGTGGCCTCGGTTATAAAGGCGCAGGTGTTGACCACAATGCAGTCGGCTTGGCTGATATTGACGAGCTGCATTCCTGCCGCTAGGACGCGGGCACGCATCTTTTCAGTGTCGACCTCGTTCTTGGCACAGCCTAAGGTGACAAAGGCGACCTTGATGCCGGCAGCATCTACAGGCATATCCGCGCTTGTCGGCTCTGTTTCGGTGCTTGCTGGCACGTCAAACCTTTACCGGTAGTTTATATATTGCAGGGGTTGGCCGTAGTCCTGTTCTTTCAAGTAGCTGATGACCGACTGCAGCTCGTCCCGCGACGATGAAAAAACCCGAAGCTTTGCTCCTTCTACCTGCACTTTTACTTTTTTCAGTTTAAGGTCACGGATGTTTTTCGATATTTTCGTCGCTAGGTCCTTGTCGATTCCCTCGATCAAGTCGCCCCGGTAGCGAATAGTCATTCCACTGGCGTCTTCGGGGCCGTTCCAACGAATGGCCTTAAGGTCGACTTTACGCTGGATAAACTTTGTGTTCATCACATCGATTACCTGCTTGGCCACGAACTCGCTCGGTGCAACAAGGGTGAAGCGTTTTGTGCCCTTGTCGAACTCCAGCGTCGATTTGCTGTCTTTTAGGTCATAGCGCTGCGACATCTCTTTTTTTGTCTGCTGGTAGGCGTTATCGACTTCTTGCAGGTCGACCTCGGACACTACGTCAAAACTCTCATCTTTTGCCATAATTGCTACTCCTTGTTTAAACCTTGATGTCGGACTGGCCTTCTTTCGAGCAAGCCTGACTTGATCGGAAAGCCAGCTTGCCCAAGCCCTGCCATAAAGCTACATGCCTTGCACTTCCTGGTCACTCCACAGGAGTGTTTGTGGTGTTGTCATTGATCGGCCGGTTCTCGACCTCTATACCGACTATACCAACTCCCCCGTCGCCTGTCTCAAACTCTTGAAGCTCATCGTCCCGATACACTTTGACACTGCCTGGCATACCTGTCCTGACCTCGCAGTTGACCTTGACCTCATAGGTTTGTGTCTCGTCTAGATAACCTTCGAATTTCTTCTCCCCATCAACATATATCTCTGTCCATGGCTCACTGCCTGAAGCAGGCTCGACCCGAAGCTCGAATGGCCCATAGTTCGGGCCTGCCTGCTCATCGTCGATAGAACTAGGATTCATAAGCGGGTCATCGACTAAATTATTACTATTGTTATTTGCCTGGTTCCCAGACGATTGGATCGGTATGTACGAGTCTGGCTTGCTGTTGCAGCTGTTGGCAACCACTGCCCAGAAGACAAGGATGGCCACAACTGCCAACACCAGCAGGATCAAGGGCAAGGGAGTTGTCGTCATCAGCCGATTGACCGTTCCTGGCAGGCCCTTGCGTTTCGGGCTGTCGCCTCGCATGACCCGCGGCACGGTGCTTCTCCCCTCAGAGCGCAGAGCATTGGGGTCTAGCACGTTTGGCCTTGACTCGTTGACTCCGACTGTGGACCGCATGCTGCCCTGCACAGAGCGTCGGCGGGCAGCGTTCTTGGCCGACCGCTGCGATCTCGGCGAACGCGAGTCATACCCCGTATGCAGCTCTGACTGCGGGGTCGGCTTGTCCCAGATCGAGCGGACGCCTTGCTCGGTCGACGAGGCTGAGTCGCGGGCCTTCCGGGCAATCGGGGTCGAAGCCGGCGGCAGTGTGTTCCGCGGCTCGATAGGCACCCGCTGGGTCTCCCTCCGACGGATAGCCTCGGCATGCTCAAAGTCTCGGTAATTCTGCAAGAAGAGCTCTGTCACAGCCGCTGAGTCAAGCCCCAAGAACCGCGAATAGGTGCTGACCATATTGCGCGAATGGCCCTTCAAAGGCATCCCATAATAATCCTCTCGCTCCAGCGCTGCCAAAATAGCGGGCCGAATGCGCAAGACATCGGAGACCTGCTCGAGTGAGAGTCCTTTATTCATACGGGCTTCAGCTAAAATGACGCCGAAGGTTTCTGCCATCTCCGCTCCTTTACAGTTAGCTAATGATAACGTAATTTATTTAGTTTGAAAGTGCAAATTTACACTGCGTTTTCATAATGGGGATAAGACCATGGCTCAAACGCACCTGAATGTATTTTTTGTACCTGGTCTACGCTTGATGAGCCTGGCCCATTCAGCCGGCAGGCTTGTATCAAAGCCAAGGCTTTGTCTGTTTTAGCTATATGTCGATTGTAGAGCAGTGAATCAGTGGATATCGTACTTCTCAACAAGGAAGCGGAGCCAAGCAAGCATGTCTAGCATGTGCCTTGGCTCCGCTCCTAATGGGGTATTGATAGGTATCAGTCGTAATAATTGAATTTGATAGCGTCGAACTCCTCACGCATCCACTTCATCCGGTTGATGGCAAACTCCGAGCTGCCTGGCATCGGCTCGCCGTAGATGAAGTCCATCATGGCAAAGCCGCCGCCTGGGGCCAAACGGTCGCAGTAGGCACGGAAGTCGGTCCTGATCTGCTCTTCGGAAGTGTTCTCATTGTAGAAACGAGTTTCTGGCATTGCGCATAATGCCAGGTTGTTTCCATATTTGGCCTTGATCGCATCCTCGTCGTTGGAGGACTGCACTGGGTCCCAGAAGCTCACGCCCATGTCGACCAGGTCGTCGAGGTAGAGCTCGAAATGGCCGCAGTTGTGGTGGCCGACCGGCAGCCCGGCTTCGGTGAAGACGTTGTAATAACGGCGCCAGAAGGGGGCGATGATGTCTTGGAACATCTCCAAAGACATGAAGGGGTTGTGCTCGTGGGCGATGTCGTCGCCTAGGAATCCGAACTCAGGCTGGTAGAACTGAATGTACTTCTTGGCCATTGTGACATGGAAGTCGCAGATGTACGAGAGCATTTCCTTGACCTCATCGGGCTCCTCGAAGCAGGCTGACAGGCCCTCGGTGAAACCCATGAAGCCGACTAGCAGCTGAAAGTAGCCGCCTCCTGTCCCACCGCCGAAGGGGAGCTCAGGGTCATGGTTCCTCCAGGCCTCCTTGGCCATATCCGCCCAAGCCGAGTCGGAGATGTCCAGGTCTGGGACCTTGATGATGTCGCGCCACTTGGTGATGTCGGTGAGTATGAAGTCGTGGGTCTTGGGCATCGGCGGGTTGATTCCCCCGCTGTCGATCACCGACTCGACCCCGAACATCGACTTGCCGGTCCCGTCCGGGTTGCGCTCGCCCATCATGAATGGTGGCGAGTTCATCGCCCAAAACAGGCTGTAGGTCGGAATATACTCCGGCACCTCCTTGTTCACCACGCGCATAAAATTCTCTTTCTTGCTAAGTCTTGGCATACTAGCCCTCCTATCCTCTTTAGCAAACTGCTCGACAGACCTTTGTGCCTGCAACAGCTTTTCTCCAGTACCATAGGCACAATTTGTCAATAACGATTGTAAACGCAGTTTCAGCTCGCTGGCCTATATATAGCAAACGTGCGAAAACAATACTGCATATAGGAATTCGACTGTGCAGTTCTTACTGACACTATGGGCGCTAGGCTGTCAAGTATTGCTCCAACAAAGCAGTTCCTTTACCACGCCTGCCTTTGTTGGTGTGCCTTTTCATATACTAGTATTATTTCATTCTATGCCTAACACGTTTATTAAGGCTAAGTGCTAGAGATTGACGGTAGGGTACACTTTTTTCGGGAAAATTCGGGCGAAAATTTATGTTACTCAGAATAGGCAAATTTCTGACCAGGCCTTTTGCAAAACAGCATTTTTAAGCCGATTAGAAAAATTGTACCCTACCGTCAATCTGGAGCACAGAGCATCTTACTAGTGCATATGCATGTAGAATGCGGACCTGAGCCACATAGTCAGGCTGCAAAAAGCTAAAGCCAGGACACTTGCCTCAGTGCCCTGGCTCTTTTTTAAGCAGTGACAATCTGTCAGTCAGCAGCTATGCGTAGTAGTCGTAACGGATGGCGTCGAACTCCTCGCGCATCCACTTCATCCGGTTGACGGCAAACTCCGAGCTGCCTGGCATCGGGTCGCCATAGATGAAGTCCATCATGGCAAAGCCGCCGCCTGGAGCCAAGCGGTCGACATAGGAGCGGAACTCGGTGCGTACCTGCTCCTCAGGGGTGTCATCGCTCCAGAAACGCATTTCGGGCATGCCGCAAAGGGCAAGGTTGGTTCCGAACTTGGCCTTGATGGCCTCCTCGTCGTTGGACGGCTGCACTGGGTCCCAGAAGCTCACGCCCATGTCGACCAGGTCGTCGAGGTAGAGCTCGAAGTGGCCGCAGTTGTGGTGGCCGACCGGTATGCCGGCCTCGGTGAAGACGTTGTAATAGCGCCGCCAGAAGGGGGCGATGATGTCCTGGAACATCTCCAGCGAAAGGAAGGGATTGTGCTCATGGGCGATATCGTCAGCAATGAAACCGAAGTCCGGCTTGTAGTACTGGATGTACTTCTTAGCTAGCCCGACGTGGAAGTCGCTGATGTATGTGAACATCGCCTTGACCTCCTCAGGCTCCTCGAAGCAGGCCGAGAGCCCGTCGGTAAAGCCCATGAATCCGACCAGCAGCTGAAAGTAGCCGCCCCCGGTGCCGCCGCCGAAGGGATTGTCGGGGTCTGCACGCCGGAAAGCCTCTTTGGCCATGTCTGCCCAAGCCGAGTCCGATATGTCCAGGTCAGGGACCTTGATGACGTCGCGCCACTTGGTGATGTCGGTCAAAATGAAGTCGTGGGTCTTGGGCATCGGCGGGTTGATGCCCCCGCTGTCGATGACCGACTCGACCCCGAAAATCGACTTGCCCGTCCCGTCCGGGTTGCGCTCGCCCATCATGAACGGTGGCGAGTTCACAGCCCAAAACAGGTTGTAAGTCGGGATGTATTCCGGCACTTCCCGGTTGACCATCCGCATAAAGTTCTCTTTCTTGCTAAGTCTTGGCATTTCAGCCCTCCTGTCAGTTGATGTCAATGAAATTATGCTATTGCTATTGTATACGCAATCCAGGCCATGGCTAGCAATTTTGGCAGATTTGCGAAATCCCTGTCCCCAGGCAACTGGCTGCTGTGCGCTTTTTCATGTGGAGAAACCCTTAGGTCTTATCCACATGTGAGTTATTCGGTGTGATTGGAATCTAATCGTGGGGCTGGACACAAGGCCCGGCCCCACCATCATAAATTATGCGTAGTAGTCGTAGCGGATGGCCTCGAACTCCTCGCGCATCCACTTCATCCGGTTTAAGACGAACTCGGAGCTGCCCGGCATCGGCTCGCCGTAGATGAAGTCCATCATGGCAAAGCCGCCGCCTGGGGCAAGACGGTCGCAGTAGGCGCGGAAGTCGGTCCTGATCTGCTCTTCGGAAGTGTTCTCGTTGTAGAAACGAGACTCTGGGGCGGCACAAAGTGCCAGGTTGTTGCCGTATTTGGCCTTGATCGCATCCTCGTCGTTAGATGACTGCACGGGATCCCAGAAGCTCACGCCCATGTCGACCAGGTCGTCGAGGTAGAGCTCGAAATGGCCGCAGTTGTGGTGGCCGACCGGCAGTCCGGCTTCGGTGAAGACGTTGTAGTAGCGCCTCCAGAGCGGGGCGATGATGTCTTGGAACATCTCCAAGGACATGAAGGGGTTGTGCTCGTGGGCTATGTCGTCGCCTAGGAAGCCGAACTCAGGCTGGTAGTACTGGATGTACTTTTTGGCTAGGCCGACATGGAAGTCGCAGATGTAGGAGAGCATGTCCTTGACTTCTTCAGGCTCCTCGAAGCAGGCTGACAGGCCCTCGGTGAAGCCCATGAAAGCGAC
>WRNE01000013.1 GCA_009776725.1 Coriobacteriia bacterium | reverse complement strand
CAGATGATTAAAAAAGAGCGGCGGGAGCGCAAAGGAAATGCGCTCCCGCCGCGTGGTTTTCTCCACATAATGAGGCTCTGTGCACTAGTTGCTGACAGTCCCGTACGGCCAGTCGTTGATACCGCCGATATCATGGACCTGCGTGTAGCCCAGCCCGACCAAGGCCTTGGCGGCCTGCTCGCTGCGTTTGCCGCCCAGGCAATGGACAAAGACCAACTGGTCCAAGTCCGGCAGCATTGTCCGGGCCTGATCGGCGATTGTGCCAAGGGGGATGTTGATAGCCCCATCGATCCGGAACTCTTTGAACTCTTCGGGGTCACGGACGTCGACAATCGTGAAATCCGGGCTCTCCGACATCATTTGGTAGGCATCGGCTGGCGATGTCTTACGGTAGACAGCCTTTGGGCCCGCCTCGGCTTGGGGCGGCTGTGCCCCGATGTCTGTAGAGCTACTGCTGGAGCTTAGGACATTCAAGCCCATGATCGAAGACATAATGATGGTGGAAACGATTCTATTCGGCATAATTGCCCCCCTATATTTCTTGTAAAAATACATTACCGTGACGATTATAGACGTTTCAGCGGCCAGCCACTGCCGGTGAGGCCTTAATGTCTCTGATATTTGTCAATTCGTTCCATAACGACGTTGTAACAGTCAAAGTCGTTCAGTACCTTTTCAAACCTTGCGGTACGGGCCCGCAAAAACAGCTCGTTTAGCAAATCGGGGTAGTCCTCCCACATGCATTCGAACATATCGACAAAGGGGAAAGGCCTGTGCATGCCCCCTTGGCCATAGTATGGGAAAGCCGAGCCGTCTTGCCCGCCCCAGCCCCAATAGCCCCTGCCTCTGCCGCCTTGTCTGGAGGCTTCGCTGAGCATGGCGTTTCCTTGGTCGAAAAGCGGCAACAAGCCAGTGATCGCCCGCTGGGCATTGATCGTGAAGTAGAAATTGCTCAGGTGCCTGCCAAAGTTTCCGATAATGGCATCAAAGAACATCATCTGGATAAGCCCCTGCTCGGCCTGGCGGGGAAGGTAGGGTAAAAGGCCCATAAAGGACATTTCACCAGGCTTCGAATATACGGCGTTGGCATCGTCTGACTCGTCGTAGTTAAGCAGGCCCTGGCACCTGCTGAGGTTGTCAGCCGCCAGGATATGGCCTTGGTAGCCGTCGCGGACATCGATGCTGATGCAGCCCCCGGCCCCGAAGATATTGCCGACCTCGATGCGCGCACAGGGGATGTCTAAGGCAGCTGCTATTTTTGAGGCGGCATACTCGCTGAACGCAGACCTTCGCCAATTGCTGTCTGGCTTGAAAAGGCCTTTTTCATGCGTTTGTACATTAATCACCCAAAACATGCTAGGCGTCGTGCCCTTGATCTCTATGCCAGACATTAGCCATTGGTCAGGGTCGATCCAGTCTTGCTCTTCCCACCAGTTCATACGTCACCTCGATATGGCCTTATTCATAAAACACGGTATTTCAGCTTTGGTAAAGATTGTTCGTCTCCCTATGTCAGATAAGCCTCTGACCAGCACCCGATGTGCCTAATCGAAGCGATGTGCTTGCGCTGGTATCTCTGTGTAAAAGTAAAAAAGCTGGTTGGAGTCGCAAAAAGGCTGCCCGTCTATGCTGTGCTGGGAATGCTGCTCAATCAAGGATACTAACAGCTCCCACTCGTCATAGTCGCTGATACCGTTTTGCTGCATCAATATGCCCGACGCCCATTCGGACTGGTCAGGCACAATCCGGTAAATAATGTAGCTGAGGACTTCTTGGCTTTGGTAAGTCTTGTCCAAGTCGTTTAGCCTGGGAATCTGCATGAACCAATACGGGAAGTCAGGTGCGTTGACCATATACCGGAACTGGTACTCGCCTTTCTTGATACGGCTTAGCTTCCCTAACAGGTATGGGCCGTCACCGATGTCTTTGGACATCAGGTAATACGATTCAGCCATCGTCATCCTCCACGCACATACTAAGGAACAGACAAAGGGGCCTGCCTGGGAGCTACGCCCTTGCTTCCTGCTGTCGTTTTCCTTAGATAACTAACTAAGACAACTATAGGGCTTTTACATAAAAAAAACTAGAAATTTACAATACAAATATCTCGCTTTTAGACTGGGTGCCAATACCTGGATTTGGCATTTGCTGGAAAATGTTGCTTTTCGATTTATAAGCGTAACGCTATACTTTGGATAACCTCATTCTTGATCCGGACTTTATAGGTGGACCGACATTTATGACGAGGAGCCCTAGGATTCTGTGGCAGACAGGTATCCTCCCATGTGATGTGGAAGCTGGAAAACACAGTGCGGGCACCCACCTTTTTTAAGTGGTGGGTTCATATCCTACCGGAACCAAGGGTGAGGCATTAAAACCAACACCTCTGAGCAGCCCTTACTGTTCAGAGGTGTTTTGGATAAAGCGCAATTTCGGGATGTGAGTCTGATTAGCGACTTTGGATTTGCTACAATCATTATCCAAGAGCATTAATCAGATAAAAACAAAAAAGGGCATGAAAAGAGTTGTAACTATGGCGTATAAAGCTCCGACTGGCACGGCCGACCTGCTACCAGAGGCTGCACAAAAATGGACACTGATTCAAGAAAAAGCCAACGAGGTCTTCTCCAAATACGGATATCTGCTGATGGAGACGCCTAGCTTTGAACATCTTGACGTTTTCGCGCGAGGCATCGGCGAGGCTACCGATGTCGTCGGCAAAGAGATGTTCTTGGTCTTCTCCAGACAAAACCTGGACGAGCTGCGTGGTGGCGGTGCGCTGGCCGGCGATATCCTGGCACTGCGTCCGGAAGGCACAGCAGGGGTGGCGAGGTCGGTAGTCCAGCACAGCCTGGTATCGCCCGGTGCGACAGCGCTGAAGGTCTACTACACCGGTTCGATGTACCGGTACGAGAGGCCGCAAAAGGGCCGCTTGAGGGAGTTCCACCAAATCGGCGTGGAGTGTATCGGGGCCGCCGAGCCGACAGCCGATGCTGAAGTGATCGAGATGATGATGCGCTTTTTCGTCGGTCTGGGCATCCCCGAGGCTAGTATGCAGCTAAAGATCAATTCAATGGGAGACGAGCACTGCCGTCCGGCATACCGCGCGATCATCCGGGATTTCATCTTGGGCCACCCTGAGCTTTGCGAGGACTGCGCGCGGCGGGCCGATACCAACCCTTTGCGGGCCTTTGACTGCAAGAACGAGCGTTGCCAGGCGGTCTTAAACGAGGCACCCAAGATCACCGACATGCTCTGTGAAGAGTGCCTCATGCACTATCAAAGCCTAAAGGATCTTTTGGGGCTTTCCCAGATCGAATATATCGAGGACCATCGGCTAGTGCGCGGCTTGGATTATTACACGCGGACGGTCTTTGAGGTCCAAGTCACCACCGGCCTGGGCAGCCAGAATGCCATTGGCGGCGGCGGCCGGTATGACAGACTGATCGAAGAGTACGGGGGAGCGGCTACTCCAGGGCTTGGTTTTGCCATCGGTTTCGAGCGCATGACATTGGTCCTCGACGAGCTAGGGGCCTTCCCGCTTTTCTCGCCAAACTTGGAGGTGTATATAGCTGCTGTTGATGACAGCTGCAGGGACGCGGCTTATACGACAGCAAGCAGACTACGCCTAGCTGGCATTTCATGTGACCTTGACCACCAAAGAAGGTCATTGAAGTCACAGTTCAAGGCTGCCGACAAGAACGGGGCCAGATGGGTCTTGGTAATCGGGCCAGACGAGCTGGCCTCAGACAGTGTCACGCTGAGGGCCATGGAAACAGGCGTAGAGGCCAAGCTGTCGAACAGCGAACTGATAGATTGTATCAAGCAAATGAAGGAAGAGGTATAGAAAATGCCTGTAGATACAAAAAAGTTTAGTAGTGTAATAGCAAATGAGTATACAAATTTGAACTGCCTGCATAGTACCGGCTGCGGCCAACTAGGCCAAGCCGACATCGGTACTATCGTCGAACTGACCGGCTGGGTCAACAACCGCCGCGACCATGGGGGCCTGATCTTTGTCGACCTGCGTGACCGCACCGGCATCTGCCAAATCGTCTTTGACCCGAGCTCGCTGGACGAGGCTGGCTTTCAGCTGGCTGAGAGAATGCGTCCGGAGTGGGTGATCTATACCAAAGGACTAGTGCGGGCACGGCCAGAGGGGACTGTCAACGAGAATATGCCGACTGGCGAAATAGAGGTGCTGATCTCGCAAACAGAGATCCTAAACACTGCGAAGACCCCGCCGTTCCCGATTATGGACGGGATCGAGACCGACGAGCTGACCCGGATGCGTTGGCGTTACCTCGACATCCGCCGCCCTGAGGTCTTACAGTCCATGTTGCTCAGGTCGCAGGTAACCACTAGCCTGCATCGGCTGATGACCGAACGGGGGTTTATCCACATAGAAACCCCGATACTGGGACGTTCGACCCCTGAAGGCTCGCGCGACTACATCGTCCCCAGCCGCATCAGCCAGGGGGAGTTTTATGCCCTGCCCCAGTCGCCGCAACTGTATAAGCAGCTCTTGATGATCGGCGGCTTGGAGCGTTACTACCAGATCGCCCGCTGTTTTCGCGACGAGGACTTGCGGGCTGACCGCCAGCCTGAGTTCACACAGCTCGATGTGGAGATGAGTTTTGTCAGTGACGACGACATAATGAATACTATCGAGGAAGTCATGCATAATATGATGACCGAAGTCGGCTGTCCCTTTGAAAGGCCGCTGGCCCGGATGACCTATGCCGAGTCGATGTCGCGTTTTGGCATCGACCGCCCCGACATCCGCTTTGGGCTCGAGCTGGTGGACATTTCGACAATTGTGGAGAAGTGCGAGTTTCAGGTGTTTGCCTCCGCTGTGCAAAACGGGGGAGTAGTCAAGGCGATCAACGCCAAGGGAGCAGGCGAGCTTTCGCGGGGTGAGATCGACAAGGTCGCCCAGGTGGCAAGCGACCATGGTGCCCAAGGCATGGCCTGGATAGCTTTTACCCTAGCTGGAGAGGTCAAGTCACCGATCGTCAAGTATTTTTCCGAGGACGAGCTAGCTATGATCAAGGCGGCCACGGCAGTAGAGGACGGGGACTTGCTGGTTTTTTGCGCCGACGAGTTCGAGACCGTGTGTGCTGCGCTCTCAGCGGTACGGCTGTATCTGGCTGACCTGCTGGAAATCCCGCGCGAGGGCAATGCGTTGCTTTGGATCGTAGATTTTCCCATGTTTAGCCGGGACAAGGAGACTGGCCGCTTGGAGCCGAACCACCATCCTTTCTCGCGCATCAAAGACGAGGACCTGGACAAGCTGGAAAGCGACCCCCTGGCTTGCATTTGCTACTCGTATGACATGGTCATGAACGGGATCGAGCTTGGCGGAGGGACTTTGCGGAACCACACCTATGATATGCAAATGGCTGTCTTTAAGGCCATGGGCTACTCGGAGGCCGAGGCACATGAGCATTTCGGTTTCTTACTGGATGCCTTGACTTACGGCACGCCTCCGCATGGCGGTGTGGCCTTTGGGCTGGACCGGATCATCATGATGATCGGTGGTTACGCGTCGCTGCGTGACGTGATCGCTTTTCCCAAGACATCCTCGGGGTCTGACCCGATGTCTGGCGCCCCGTCGGCTATCGAAGCCGAGCAGCTGCGCGATGTCGGGATTCGCCTAGTCTAGCCGATTTAAGGGTTTGCAGGCAGCGCCTTGTTAGATAAGTCTAACAAGGCGCTGTTCTTGGTGTGCCCGGGTGCTGCCTGCTAGGTGCCAAGAGGNCTCGCGCTTCCTAACGCGCCTAGCGCCCTTAGCGCTGCCGCACCATCACGCCCCCATGCTCCTTCAACATACTAGTATTATAATATTCTTTGCCTAACACGTTATTTAAGGCTAAGTGCTCCAGAATTGCGTTAGGGTACACTTTTTTCTCCGCTTAAAAAGAGCCGTTTTGTAAATGCCCTGGTCAGGAATTTGCCTAATCTGAGTAACATAATTATTCGCCCTAATTTTCTCGAAAAAAGTGTACCCTAACGCAATTCTGTAGCAAGTAAGCCTGGCTTCCCGACCGTACTCATGTTGGCTGGCTTTTACAGGAAAAACCCGCAAACCAAGCGTACCAGTAGGCAACTGCAAAATAGGTGGTTCTGCCTGATAACAGTTCATCCAACGTCTAGGTGCGGAGAGTTCGGACAGCGACAGGCCAAGTGCTTATCCACACTAAACGCACCATTAGGCGATTAGTTTGGATATGTGCGTTTAGCGGAGCGAACGAGATGTGAATTCACCTAGAAAACACATCACCATAAGCGAGAAGCTGTGTTTGCTTTGCCCTCGTTCAGACGCAGATACCGATGTAGGCAGCTGCCAGTGTCTAATTCGGTGTATTTGCATGTTACAATGTGCAATTAAGAATCACATACGAAAAGGAAGTGATCCAAATTCCTAGTAAAAAGAAGGTTGATCCGCTGGTTCCTGCTGACGAGGCTCTTGGCGGTGCAGCGGACCTTGAGGTCAATGACAGTGCAAAAAGCCAGAAGGCTACAAAGGCTAAAGCCAGGCCTGTAGTCGAGGTGGTGGTTGACGAGGCGGCCAGCGAGGCTTTGGGGGATGTAGCCTTAAGTATAGAGCCGCCAGACCCACTCACAACTAAGACAGGCAAGGCTAGCAGTGCAAAGCCTGCTACCGAAAAAGCTAAGGCAACAAAAGCCAAGTCCACTGCCAAAGGCGGGAAACACCGAAAAACAGCAGTTGCCCCGGAGCCAGAGCCAGGAAGCCATAGCCGGCAGGTAGTATTCGACTCTAACGACGACCGCTTCAATGTTGCTGACCAGGCAATTGCCGACAAGGCCATCCTGAAGCGTCTGGTGGACAACCTGGCTGGGGCAGAGAGGCGCATCAGGCAGTTCAGCGCTGGCGCTTTAGCGGTTGTCTCCGAGAAGCGCCCTGACTTGCTGGCACCTTATGTTCCGCAGATCGCTGACGCCTTGCATCGGCCGGAGGCCCAGACGCGCTGGGAAAGCCTTGAGGCCCTAAGCCGCATTGTCGCTTTGAACCCAGACGCTGCAGACGACGCGGTAAGCGGAGCCGAAGCCTCGCTTTACGACGAGGAGAACGGAGCCGCCCGCCTTGGTGCTGTCCGTTTCCTAGCCGCATATGGGGGGCTTGATGCCAAACGTTCGGTTCGTGTCTGGCCTTACATCGACGAGGCGATCCAGGTCTATCATGGCGACCCCGAGTTCCAGGATATGCTGATCGCGGTGATTGGCTTTGCCTCCGGGCATCCGGCAAAACAGGTCCGAGAGGCCCTGATCGACCGGATGCGCTTTGATGCCGACAATTCCAAAGGCCCGCTACAACGTCGGGCAGCGCAAATCATCGATCTTTGCAAGAAGTAGGCCTGTCCGACAGACCGTAGTATCGCAAAGGCACTGTGTCGGTGTTAGCTGGGCAACTTATAACATATAAACTCTGCTAGTATACTAGATTATTGCCAATAAACAACCGGGTCCCAAGAGCTTGGGCAGCCAGGCTGGCGATATCTAGGACAAGACCTTGGAGGGAACGCAGATGAGTGAGCTTATCCACATGAAAAACCCCTTGATCGAAATGGACGGCGACGAGATGACCCGGGTCATCTGGGCGTGGATCAAAGAGACCCTGCTACGTCCATACATCGACCTAGCAACGTTGTATTTCGACCTAGGCTTGGAGAACAGGGATAAGACCGATGACCAGGCAACCTATGAGGCTGCCTTGGCCACGAAACAATACGGGGTGGCGGTGAAGTGTGCCACGATTACTCCAAACGACGAGCGGATGGCCGAATATGGCCTCAAGCGGATGTATCCTTCCCCGAACGCCACGATTCGGTCGATACTGGATGGAACGGTCTTTCGAACGCCGATCATGGCTGCGGGAATGGTCCCGTATGTTAGTGCCTGGAAGGCACCGATCACGATCGCCCGCCATGCCTATGGCGATATCTACCGGGCGAGCGAGGCATTGCTGGTCGACGAGTGGGCGGATGCCCGTGTGGACTTGGTACTGACGCGGAGCGACGGGCTCGAGCGCCGCTTGCTGGTCTACGATTTTGCCGAGGCAGCAGACGCTGGCGGCGCCGATGGCAAGGGCCTGGCTGGAGGAGTCGTCCTAGGCATGCATAATACCGAGGCGTCGATTCACTCGTTTGCCCGGTCTTGCATGGAGTTTGCTTTGAGTCGAGGCGAAAACCTCTGGTTCTCGGCGAAGGACACCATATCAACGACCTACGACCGGCGCTTTCGGGACATCTTCGAGCAGGTCTATGCAGACGAGTTCAGCGAGCGCTTTGTGGCGAAAGGCATCGAGTTCTTCTACACCTTGATTGACGATGCGGTAGCCCGGGCCATGCGGTCAGAGGGCGGTTTTATCTGGGCTACCAAGAATTACGACGGGGACGTGATGAGCGACATGGTGGCCTCTGCCTTCGGCAGCCTGGCCATGATGAGCTCCGTGCTGGTGTCCCCAGAGGGCAATTATGAGTACGAGGCTGCGCATGGGACAGTCCAGCGCCATTACTACCGGTGGCAAGCCGGCGAAAAGACGTCAACCAACCCGGTGGCGATGATTTTTGCCTGGACAGGGGCCTTGGCCAGGCGAGGCGAGTTGGACGGTCTGGCCGATCTGGTCGGGTTTGCCCAAAAGCTCGAGGCTGCTACCTTGAAAACCATTGCCTCAGGCCTGATGACCGCCGACTTGGCTGATATCTCGCAGTTGGATAAAAAAGAGGCCCTTGGCACAGAGGAGTTCTTACAAGCCATCGCGGCACAGTTATAGAGCCCGCCCTAGACGCCATGTCGGCATCTCTAGGCCATCTACATGGCGTCTCGAAAGCGTCTCGAAAGCGTCTCGACTGGCTTTATACTTGTGAGTAGGACCGTTTAAACTGGATAGCTCATACTTTCTACATCGATCAAAGCGGAGGAGCAATGGACTACGACATTAAAGACATCGAGCTGGCACCAGCCGGCAAGGCCCGTATCGAATGGGCAGATCGGGACATGCCGGTGCTTGAAGGCATCCGCGAGCGTTTCTCCATAGAAAAACCGTTCCAAGGCCTGCGCATATCCGCCTGCCTGCATGTGACCTCGGAGACCGCCAACCTCATGCGATGCTTGAAGGCAGGAGGCGCCGACATCGTGCTGGCAGCGTCCAACCCGCTGTCGACCCAAGACGATGTTGCAGCAGCCCTTGTCAAGTATTACGGGGTCAGGGTCTATGCCATATGCGGCGAGGATACTGAGACCTACTATCAGCATATTGATGCTGCAATCGAGCATCGTCCCCATATCACGATGGATGACGGGGCCGATGTGGTGGGCAGGCTGCATTCGCAAAAGCCGGAGTTCCTTCAGACCATCATCGGCGGCACTGAAGAGACGACGACCGGAGTCATACGCTTGACGGCAATGGCTGCCGACGGGGCGTTGGCCTATCCGATCATTGCCGTAAACGATGCTAAGACCAAGCATTATTTCGACAATCGGTACGGGACGGGCCAGTCTGCCCTAGACGGTATCGTGCGGGCGACGAACCGCCTGCTGGCAGGCCGCACTTTGGTAGTCAGCGGCTACGGTTGGTGCGGGCGGGGAATAGCCCTGCGCGCCGCCGGAGCCGGCATGAAGGTCATCGTATGCGAAGTCGACCCGGTCAAGGCGCTAGAGGCCCATATGGACGGGTATCGGGTGATGCCTGCCGTCCAAGCAGCAGCGGAGGCGGATATCTGGGTTACAGCCACCGGAAACATCAGGGTCGTCGGTGAAGCCGTCTTTGGGAACCTCAAAGACAAGGCCATACTGGCCAATGCCGGCCATTTTAACGCTGAGATAGATGTGGACTGGCTAGCTGACAACTGTGTGGAGAAAAACGAGCTGAAAGCACTTGTCGACGAGTATGTGCTGGCAGATGGGCGCTCGGTAATCCTGCTGGCTGAAGGCCGGCTGGTAAACCTCGCTGCTGCTGAGGGGCATCCGGCCGAAGTCATGGACATGAGCTTTGCCAACCAGGCCTTGGCAAGCGAGTACCTAGTGCACGAAGCTAAGGGCCTGTCCAAAGGAGTTCATCAGATCCCTGACGAGATAGACAACCAGATCGCCCGTTTAAAGCTTGCTAGCCTAGGTGTGGGTATCGACAAGCTGACAGTAGAGCAAAGCGAGTACTTGGCTTCCTGGCAGTCCGGGACCAGTTAGTTAATCAAGCAGCAGGCAATCAAACGTTAGCTAGCCAGCTAGCAGGAAGGAGCCAGCTAATGACAGATAGACAAAAGGCTGACCTAAGCAGAATACCCCGTAGCATCTGGTGGGACATCGATGCTACAAACGGGCGTCCGGGAGTCTTCTTGCTTGACCAGACCCGCCTGCCCCTAGTCGGTGATGTCCTTTGTTGCCAAAAACTCGAAGGAGTCGAGCTGGCCATCAAGACGCTTGCTGTCCGGGGAGCCCCGGCTTTAGGCATAGCAGCTGCAATGGCAATCGCTGTCTGGAGCGAGAACGAGTCTACGGCTACCACTGTCGACGAATGGCTTTACGGTGTCGACACGCAAGCAGCAAGGATATCGCTGGCTCGGCCGACAGCAGTAAACTTGGCCTGGGGAGCCAAACGCCTGAAAGACTACAGCCATGACCAGGCCTTGAAAGGCAAAAGCTTGGCAGAGTTGAAAGAAGACATCGTAAGCTTCGCATCGCAGATGGCTGTCCAAGACGAGGCTGTCAATCGGGCTATCGGTGAAAATGGCGCGCCTTTGCTTAAAAAGGGCTCGCGCGTCCTCACCCACTGTAACGCCGGGTCCTTGGCAACTGCTTTTTTCGGCACGGTCGGAGGAGTGATCTATACAGCCTATGGGCAGGAGCGGCTTAGCCATGTCTGGGTCGACGAGACCCGCCCGCTCAACCAGGGCGGCCGCTTGACCGCTTGGGAGCTGATGGTTGCTGGAGTGCCTTGTACCCTGATATCGGACAGCATGGCGGCCTCTGTGATGCAGGCGGGCTGGGTCGATATGGTCTTAGTAGGGGCTGACAGGATATGCGCAAACGGGGACGTAGCAAACAAAATCGGAACGCTGATGCTTGCCATCGCCGCGCATTATTACGATATCCCCTTCTATGTTTGTGCCCCGTTATCAACTATTGACGCCTCTCTTAGCGAAGGCTCGCAGATACCGATCGAGCAGCGCGATCGCCGCGAACTGGCTGGCTTTACAGCAACCGGAACAATCCTGGCTGATGACGAGACCACGAGCAGGGCACTTGGCATGCTTACCCTAGCCGGCCCCCGAAACATCAAGTTTGCTCATGGGCACGAGATGTCGATATACCGCAAAGACGAGGCCTATGCCTTTGATGCCTGGTTTATGAACACTCCTCCAGACGTGCCGATATACAACCCGGCCTTTGATGTGACCAGTGCCTCGCTGATAACCGGCATCATCACCGAGGCCGGGGTGTTCCCGGCATCCGAGATAACAAAGGCCCTGGCATAATCAAGCGCTTTCGTGAAGTCCTAACATCGGGAGAAGCCCAAAGGCTTTTATGGCTTTGACATCGGTCAATCATGCAAGACACGAGTGATTTAAGAAGGCCTGTGCCTGCCTGCCATCCGATAGTAGAAGGCTTGTTGGAGCTAGTCTACCCGACACGGTGCGTAGTTTGCGAAAAGGCAGGCTCGCTGCTTTGTGGGCAAGACCGAAGCAAGCTTGTCTATATCGATCACACTTTGGCCTGTCCGCGCTGTGGCGCTCCTTTTGGCCGAAAGCTCTGTACTGAATGCGTGACTCGCGAAGGCTTCGAGGAGTTCGCTTTCCAAGAAGCGCTAAGCGTCTTGGTCTATAACAAAGTCGCCGAGTCATTGGTAAGGAAGTACAAAGACGAGAACGAGAGGCGTCTGGCAACGGTACTTGCTGGCTTGACTGCCGATGCCCTTCCTTTAGAGTGGCGTTTATGGGCAGATGGGCTAAGTTGGATACCAGCAGACAGCAACGCTTTGCAGAGACGGGGCTTTGACCATATCAAAGCCTTTAGCTACGAGTTGTCGGTTATGTTGGACCTGCCCGTTTACGACTTGTTGGACAAAGCAGCAAAAACCGACCAACGTGCCCTGACTAGGGCTTTACGACGAGAAAACGCTTTTACCTTGTTCAGTGTAAAGACGCCTGGCTCGCAGTCCAGCCCATTGGCATTAGCAAGGCTCAATAAAGGACTTAAATATAAGAACCTGATCTTGCTTGATGATGTTTTTACAACTGGTGCAACACTTGACGCTGCCAGCACAGTGCTCAAGGCTGCTGGCTTTGGGCATCTCCGAGCCTTGACTGTGGCGAGGGTCTGGTAAGGCTTGTATCAAAACCATCAAATCGATATCATTTAAATAATTAGCAAGAACACTCACGCCAGCGAGTCATCGTTTGTTTCAGGAGGCAAGATGAGATTAAAGCATGTTGTAAGTACCAGCATCAGATCATTGATGCTGATATCGCTTTTGGCTAATACGTCAGCTTTTTTAGTTGCATGCAGCAATAATGCCTTTCCGGAAGAGGGGCTTGGCGAGGGCAGGTATCGAGTCGGCTACGATATCCCTGCTGGAGAGTACGTGCTTGTTGCAATAGATATAGATATGACTAGTTGGCAATTATTATCGCAAGCTAATGATAAAGACAGTTACGAGATCGCCTCGGACATGGGGCTTCCTCGCTCGATTGTCACTGTCAGAGACAACGAGGTGCTGATCGTTAACAGTGGGGTCTTGTATGCTTTCAACGATGCCCAGAAGAGCACTGACAAAGTTACAAAGACAGAAGGCATGTACAAAGTCGGCTTCGACCTAAGCCCTGGTGAGTACATTATCAAACAAACGGGCCCTTATGCATATTTTAAGGTCTCACCTGACAGCAGGCATAACTCGCTCACAATAACTGCCAGTGGCAGGGTCGAAGGCCAAATCTACCTGACAGTTAAAGCAGGCCAGTATTTATGGCTAAGTGCCTGTGAGGCGATCATCCCCATTACAGAAAAAGGCATCGGCCAAGCAAAACAGCAAAACTATAATTATCAACCTGGAAAGGCGCTTCCTGCAGGAATGTATAAAATCGGCGTTGACATACCATCTGGCGAGTATGTGGCTTTGTCGCCAGACGACATATGGATTATGGTGGCGTCTGATTCTACAGGCGAGAATGAAAGCATTATCGGCGTTGTGAGCTGTCGCAACCATGCGTATATAGATGTGGCCGAAGGCCAATACATGTCTTTGGAGGGTTGCCAGTTATATTATCTAGAAGATGCTCCGAAATTTGAGTTTGAGGGATTCTTGCCTGAAGGCATATACAAGGCTGGTACCGATCTACCTGCTGGAGAATATGTTCTAGTATCCCCGGAAAATGACTTCATCACTTGTTACATGTATCTATCGGCAATCCCGGATTATGATGCTTTCAAGTACCTCGTCTACATTCAGGGAAGGAGTATAGTTACTGTCGAAGAGGGAGAATACATAAGTATCAAACAAGCAGTGCTTTACACCTTCGACACTGCACCGAAAATCGAGTTGACTGGGACGCTAGGGCCTGGAATGTATAAAGTTGGAGTTGACCTGCCTAGTGGAGAATACCTGATCCGGTCTATTGACAGCTTAGCCAGCTGTGCCATAAAGTCAGACAGTCGACACGGCTATGGGTCTACGGAATATTTTGAATATGTCGATGCAGAGGTATCAGTTACAGTCGCAGAAGGTCAGTATCTTGAGCTCAACGGCTGTGAGTTGGTTTTTTAGATTGAGTATATAAGCAGTTAAGAAACGAGGTCTTATCCAGATGAAAACAAGTGTCGCGAAACCACTTGATGGGCGGGTAGCGCTTACCATCACAGCCGAGGCCAACGAGGTCGATGATGGGATTTCCTATTTGATGACGAAGCTTGCTCAAGAAAACGGTATCGATATACAGCAGTCTTTTGATATCGAATTCGATTTACGGGCAAAAGTAGGCAGTGATTTTTTGAGCTCGTACCTAAACACACAAGTTCCTTTGTTCCTTGCTGCCCGGGCTGTTGGCAACGAGCGGCTGGAGACCGTCCTAGACCCTGAGCTACAAGGCAGGGTCCCCAGGGTCGAAAAAGGCAAGGCTTTGACCTTTCAAGCTTCAGTGATACAAAAACCACGCTTTGAGCTAAGCAGCTATGAGCCGGTAAGCATCGACGTCCAGACCGTCACTGTCAGCGAGGAAGAGATCGATGCCCAGCTTTACATGGTAGCCGAGGGTTTTGCTACTTTTGCCACTGGCGAGGATGGCGAGCCAGACCCAAACCAACGGATAATCCCGGCAGTTACCGACAAATGGGTGGAAGAGACGATACCTGGCTGCCATAGTGTGATGGAACTGCGCGAGAAGCTAAGGGAGAACGGCTTGCGGTACAAAGAGTCCGAACAACGGGAATATATCAACTACAAGGCTTCGGCAGAGCTAGCCAAGCGTCTGGAGGGTACGATTCCAGAAGATGTTTTCGAGTTGACGCGTAACGACTTGATAGTCTCCCTTCAGCGGAATCTTGAAGTGCAAGGTCGCACCCTTGACGAGTTCGTAAAGTCCCAAGGCGGTCAGGCTGCTTTTTATGCCCAGTCCATGGTACAGACAAACAATGTGCTCAAGCAGGGATTTGCCCTCGATGCCCTAGCCCGGCATTTGAACATGCGCCTGACTGCAGAAGACATCAGCCTGGCTTTTTCAAACATGGCCCCTGGCTTGGAAGACATCGCCCGAGCCGACTTTGAGCGGACAGGCAGAATGTATGTGATGGAAGAAGCAGCCATGCGTATAAAAGCTACTCTATGGTTAGTAGATCATGCTATTATTAATTATGTGGAGGAGGAGCCTGAGGAAGAGGCCATAGACTATGTAGGCGACGAGTCTGACAGCTAGAGCATGCTGGAAAAACCTTAAAAAAACCTTGTTTCAAGTCAAAACATGCTACTATGAAGGGCATCTTAGAGCTTGAATGCATTGTCTTAGGAGGTTCATAAATGATAGCTGTTATTCTAGCTGCTGGTCTAGGGACTCGGTTTTTACCAGTCACAAAAGCAATACCAAAAGAAATGCTGCCGATTGTAGACAAGCCTGCGATTCAATATATCGTCGAGGAGGCAGACGCAGCAGATGCTGACCCCATTGTCATCGTGACCAGCAAGTCGAAGCCTGCCATCGAGGCCCATTTTGAAAGGGAGGCGGACTATGAGACTTATTTGGAAGAGCATGACAAGGCTGATTATGCCGAGAAAATCCGCACATTAAGCAAATACCCTGTAGCTTTTGTCTATCAAGAAGAGCAGCTTGGGTCAGGACATGCTGTCAATTGTGCGCGGGACATGATTTTAGCGTCTGGCACTGCCTTTTCATCTGAGAACCTGCAAACCGACAAGGCTACCGAGCCGTTCTTTGTCTTGCTCGGTGACGTTATCGTACCGAACAACGACATGCTCCAAAAGATGATGGAGGTCTCTAAGGCCCACGATATGGCAAGCGTCATAGCTGTCAACAGGGTTTCTATAGAAGAGACCAAGCGCTATGGTGTCATTGACGGGATCGACTTAAGCGACCAGGGCGAACAAGGGGTTTGGCAGGTAAGGGGCCTGGTCGAAAAACCGCAGAGTGACCCGCCGTCAAATCTGGCAATATTTGGCAGGTACCTATTGTCACCGAAGGTCCTACAGATCCTGCCCTTGATCGAGGCAGACGCCAATGGTGAGTACCAACTGACCGATGCCCTGGTTGAACTGATCAAGACAGACGAAATGTATGCCCTGGAGATAAAAGAAGACGATGGCTACGATGTGGGAACGATCAAAAACTGGTTGATTGCCAACCATATGCTGTCGCAAGAGAACCCTGAATACACGAACCTGTGATTATTAGGGTAATTGCTTTTTTAGGCAGGCCTTGGCTTGTTGAAAAAAGCAGGCTTGGACAATGGTTTGGACAAGCGTCTGCAAAGCCCAAAAGACTTATGCCTTGGCTGCAACCAGTCGCTTTTCGTGGTAACCTATGGCATGCGGTAATTACACTGGTTTAATTGGCAAGAGCAGAGAACTGATCAGACTGGTGTGATGCCATTTTTACATGCAAACCTGACTTGGAGGTAGCACAATGGATTTTCCCGTTATAGCGGCTGCGAAAATCTTTGGTTTGGGGATGCCTGAGTTATTAGTGATATTAGGCGTTGCTTTACTTATATTCGGACCGAAGAACCTGCCAAAACTTGGGGAGACATTGGGAAAGACCGTAAAAGGTGTTCGCGATGGCATGGAGGGCAAAGAGCTCGATGAGGCTGACATCGTCGAAGAAGGCATAGTCGAAGAAGACATCGTCGAAGACGACGATGATGACGAATATGAAGAAGTGGTGGTCCGCAGGAAGAAAAAACCGAGCGTCAAGTAGCATTTAGTTATTCTTAAGCTACAACGCGGTGGGCGACAATTCTCGCGTACCGCGTTGTCTTGTATTTGTATGTGTCCGATTTATCGTACCTTTGACCGCAAAGGAGCAAAGGAGTAATAATGGCTAAAGAAATCACCTTGACACCAGAGGGTAAAGAAAAGCTCCAAGCCGAGCTTTACGAGCTTGAGACAGTCAAAAGGATTGAGATAGGCGAACGTATCCGAGTGGCTAGAGAGTTCGGTGACATATCAGAGAACTCAGAATACGACGATGCCAAGAACGAACAGGCTTGGATTGAGAGCAGGATAGCTGAAATCACTCAGATCTTGGCAAACTCGTCTATTGTAGAACTGCCAAAACGCCCCAGCCGGGTGGTCGTAGGCAGCCAGGTAACAGTAGCAATGGGCGATGGCAGCGAAAGAAAGCTGACTATTGTGGATGCAGCTGAGGCCGATTCGTCTGAAGGACGGATCTCTCACGAGTCGCCTGTGGGCGCTGCACTGCTCAGCCGCAGGAAGGGCGAGGTCGTGCAAGTCGATATACCGAACGGCACAACCTTGGAGCTGACTGTATTAAAGATCGGGTAAGAGATGACAGATAACCAAGACAGGCAAAAAACCAACAATGAGTCCTTAGATAGCGGAACAGCCAGCCAAACTGCGCTTGAAAAAGAGCCAGATAGCGCCTCGTCAGTAGAAAACGAGGTCAGGCTGGCCAAACGCCAACGCTATATTGACGCCGGGGCAGACCCCTATGGGGACGATTTTTCGATAAGCCACCATATATCCGAGCTGGAAGAGCGTTATAGCGCCCTAGAGGACGATACAGATACCGATGACGAGGTGGGTATTGCCGGCCGCATCGTGGCAATACGCGACCAAGGCAAGATAGTGTTCATGGTCGTGCGCGACTCGACTTCTGAAATACAGCTGTTCATTCGCATAGATGTGATTGGCGAAGAGGCTTTTGCCCAGGTCAAAGAACTAGATATAGGGGACTGGGTAAACGCCGAGGGCACTGTGTTGCGAACGAGGCGCGGCCAATTGTCGATTGCACCGCATAAGGTCAAGCTGGTCTCAAAAGCCTTAAGGCCCCTGCCTGAAAAATTCCATGGCTTGGCTGACCGGGAAACCCGCTACCGGCAGCGCTATGTCGACCTGATTGTGAACCCTGAGGTAAAAAACGCCTTCGAAAAGCGCTTTGTCATCGTATCGACCCTGCGTGCTGTGGCGATCGAACGTGGCTTTATCGAAGTCGAGACACCGATGCTGCATGCAATACCAGGTGGTGCCACTGCCCGCCCCTTTGTGACTCACCATAACGCCTTGTCCCGTGACTATTATTTGCGAATAGCCCCTGAGCTGCATTTAAAAAGGCTGCTAGTCGGCGGTTTTGAAAGAGTCTTTGAGATCAACCGCTGTTTTCGGAACGAAGGCATGGACCAGATCCATAACCCCGAGTTCACTACTTTCGAGGCCTATCAGGCCTTTAGCAACCAGGCAGGCATGAAGGAGCTGACCCGCGAGCTGATCCAGCGTGCCTGTTTGGCAGCCAACGGCAGCCTGCAAATCACTTATCAAGGCAATGAGATCGACTTGTCTGGAGAGTGGTCGTCTAGGACAATGATCGACTTGGTCAGTGAGGCTGCTGGTACAGAAGTATCATTTAACAGAACCCTTACAGAACTGAAAACCTTAGCGAACCATTATCAGATTTCCTTACAAGACTCATGGGGGAAAGGTAAAATAATCGTCGAACTATACGAGAAGCTTGTAGAGCGCAATCTCGTACAGCCGGTATTCGTCACAGAGCATCCATTGGAGACATCTCCCTTAGCCAAACAAAAAGCAGATGACCCCAATGTGACGGACCGTTTCGAGCTATTGATCTGTGGTTCTGAGTATGCGAACGCTTTCACAGAGCTAAACGACCCTGTTGAACAGCAAAGGCGGTTTGAGTCACAGCTGGCAGCTCGGGCAGCAGGCGACGACGAGGCAATGGGCTTTGATGCCGACTATATACGCGCATTGGAGTTCGGAATGCCCCCGGCTGGAGGTATGGGGCTTGGTGTGGATCGACTAACAATGCTACTGACTGACTCCGCTTCGATCCGAGACGTCTTACTCTTTCCCCATATGCGCGACGAAGTGTGAAGTTGCCTCGACTGTATCAGCATCGTTTAAAACAATGTACCGTTTATAACAGCCGAGGCCTTTAAGACAAGGGAGATGAAATGTCGTTTGACAGATTTACCGAAATGGCTAGGAATGTCTTAGCCATCGCTCAGGACGAGGCACGCTTGCTTAACTCCAGCCTCGTTGGCACTGAGCATCTACTGTTAGCCCTACTAAAGGTACCAGAAGGCGTTGCTGCACAAGCCCTAAGCTCGCTAAACGTAAGCTATGACAACGCGCTGGAGCAGGTAAAGGCCTTGATTGACGAACAGGACGAGTCGCCGGAAGGCCATTTGAGCTTCACTCCCCGGGTAAAACGGGTCTTGGAGTTCGCCTTGCGTGAAACGATGAAGCTCGGCCATACCAATATATCAACAGAGCACCTCCTGCTAGCCATAGCCCGTGAGGGCAATGGTGTGGCGATCCAAGCGTTAAGCCAGCTTGGCATTGAGGCCAGCATGGTCAGAGCAGCAGTCATCGAACTGCTGCAGAAGGCACCGACCACCCATGGAGGCCCTTATCCCGCTGAGGAGTTCTACGACTCGGAGAATGCTGGGATACTGGACGATTTCGGGACCAACCTCACCGACCAGGCTAAACAAGGCAAACTTGACCCAGTGGTTGGCAGGGAGCGCGAGATCGAGCGCGTGATGCAGATTCTATCCAGACGCACGAAGAACAACCCCCTGTTGATCGGCGACCCGGGCGTCGGCAAGACAGCGATCGCCGAAGGCTTGGCCCAGATGATCGCAATGGAGCAGGTCCCCGATATTTTGCGCCACAAGCAATTGATCACCCTCGACGTTGCAGCCTTGGTAGCTGGGTCAAAGTACCGGGGCGAGTTCGAGGAGCGTATGAAGCGCGTGGTCAAAGAGGCCAAAGACCGTGACGACGTGATCTTGTTCATCGATGAGATCCATACCATCATCGGTGCAGGCTCGGCGGAAGGCTCGATCGATGCGGCCGCCATATTAAAGCCGCCTTTGTCAAGGGGCGAGATCCAGATCATCGGTGCAGCCACTTCCGAAGAATACCGCAAGCATATCGAAAAAGACGCTGCTTTGGAGCGCCGCTTCCAAACGGTCGTCATCAACGAGCCCGACCATGATGCCGCGGTGAAGATCCTAGAGAGCCTAAGGGACCGCTACGAGGACCACCACCGGGTGCGCTTCACTGATGAGGCTATCGAGGCTGCTGTGACTTTGGCCGACCGTTATGTCCAGGACCGTTTCCTGCCTGACAAGGCCATCGACGTCCTAGACGAGGCGGGCGCCCGGATGCGCATCCGCAACATGACCATTCCCAACGACCTCAGCGAGATCGACCAGAAGATCCGCCAGGTACGGGTGGAGAAGGATGCCGCAATTGCCAGTGAGGACTTCGAGCAGGCAGGCGTCTTGCGTGACCAAGAGCACAAGCTGGTCGCCGAGCGCACCAAGCTTGAAGACGAGTGGCGCAACGACTCGACCAAGCACATAGCATCGGTGGGAGCCTCCGAGATTGCCGACATCATCTCGATGTCGACAGGCGTGCCGGTAACCGACTTGACCGAGGCAGAGACCGACAAGCTGCTGCGTATGGAAGAAGTGCTGCACGAGCGGATCATCGGCCAAGACGAGGCCGTCGTTGCCGTTTCAAAGGCCATTCGCCGTTCGCGGGCCGGCTTGAAAGACCCTAAGCGCCCTGCTGGATCGTTCATTTTCTCTGGGCCGTCCGGTGTCGGCAAGACAGAGCTGTCGAAAGCCTTGGCCGAGTTCCTGTTCAACACTGAAGAAGCCCTGCTCTCCTTTGACATGAGCGAGTATATGGAGAAACACACAGTTTCCCGCCTGGTAGGCTCGCCTCCTGGCTATGTCGGGTATGACGAAGGCGGCCAGCTGACCAAGGTTGTGCGTCAAAGGCCGTATTCCGTCATCTTGTTCGACGAGATAGAAAAAGCCCATCCCGATGTTTTCAATATCCTTCTCCAAATCCTCGAAGAAGGCCGCTTGACCGACGGGCAAGGCCGGAAGGTAGACTTCCGCAATACCATAGTGATCATGACCACCAACGTTGGCGCCCGGGAGATCTCCCAGAGCACCCCTGTAGGCTTTGGGGCGAGCGGTTCTCGGGGACTGGCCGACGAAGAGATCAACAGCCGTGTGATGACTGAGATGAAAAAGCTCTTCAGGCCGGAGTTCTTAAACCGCATTGACGAGATCATCGTCTTTAAGACCCTGACCGACTCGCAGATTGCCGAGATTGTCGAGCTCCTAGTCTCCGACCTGCGGGACCGTTTGATTGCGCAGAACATGAGTATCGAGCTGACCGAGGCTGCGAAGAAGCATATTGCCGATGAAGGCACTGACGCTGCCTTCGGGGCCCGTCCTTTGCGAAGGGCCATCCAGCGCCTAGTGGAAGACCCTATATCCGAGCAAGTTTTGGCAGGCAGATGGGCTCCCGGCACAATCATCTCGGTGGACTATGACGGCGAGGAGATTAGCTTTGCAGGCGCCGAGGGCGAGATCCCGTCGCCACGTAAGAAGACCAGCATCAAACAAGAGGCCGAATTGATTACCTCCTTCTTTGGAGCTGGCGGCAGCGAGCGAAACGACGGCGGGGGAGACCCGCTGCCGGTACCAGACGACGGCTCTGGAGACAGGCAAGACGCCCTGCTATAAACTGCTAAAGCCGAATAAACCCATTTGATCCATCACACCGCCCGTTTACGCCTATCGTAAGCGGGCGGTTTGCATCGTGTTATAATCGTACGAATCGTGAATGACATTCAAACGCAGTTTTAAGGCTTGCAGTGGCAGTTAGAGAAGGCATTTTTGGTTTTGGTAAGAAAGGAGAACGGAATGTCACAACCAGCAGCAGGGTGGTATCCAGATCCAAGTGGCGACTCCACGAAGATACGTTATTGGGATGGTGTCCAATGGACTAACGATGTTCGCGAAAACACAACGACACCTGGGACAGTGCAGCCTGGTTCAGGCTCAAGCCAAACCGAGGCCAGCAGCCCGACTTCAGGTTATACATCGGCTCCAGCTTATACGGCAACTTCGACGACAAGCACCAACACATATGGAAGCCCAACCCAGCCGACGACTGCCTCGACACCAGGCTATCAGACGCCAGGGGCCTATCAGGCTCCAGGGCAAATGGCTGCCTATGGCCAGCCCACTGCAACAGCCCCAGCCAAGGACAATGCCCCTTTGGCCAAGGCCGGCTTCTTTTGCGCTGTTGGTGGCTGTGCTTTAAACATACTCAGTTTCTTCATGTCTACAGTGGCATCGTTCTTTGCTGCCATCTTTTTAATCAGCTATATCTTGGCGATACCGGCAATCATCCTCAGTGCCATAGGCTTGAAAAGCTCCAAGCGGGGATTGGCGATTACCGGTTTGGTAGTAGGCATCCTAGGGGTCGTATCGTTCATATTGTTCATGCTTTTGGTTTTCGTCGTACTACGAGACTACAGTTACCTGTATTAACGGGCAGGCAGGTGGTTTTTTAAAAGCCCTTGCAGGAGATCTGATGCATGACTGATGGGAGCCCTAGACTAGAGTCGTCGCTAGCAGCACAGGGAAGGCTTGCTGACCAGCCAAGTTCAGCTGTAGTCATAGTGGCTGGCGGCAACGGCGAGCGCTTTTTGCACGAAGGCGGCAAGCAGCTGTTCAGCATTCTGGGAAAGCCTATACTGACCTGGAGTGCCTTGGCTTTTGATGCTGTGGCTGAAATAGGCCAGATTGTCATAGTAGCCCCCGAAGACAGGCTGGACGAGTACTATCAAGCGGCAATCGCTGGCTTTTCTTTCGTCACCCCAGTCAAAATGGCCCCCTCCGGTGTGATTAGGCAAGAATCGTCGTTTTCCGGCATCAGTGCCGTCGACGACCAATTCGACTTCATTGCCATCCACGATGGGGCACGCCCTTTGATTACCCCTGACTATATCGACCATCTGATCTCTGTCTTGCGAGGCGACCTTGAGATCGACGGGGCTGTCATTGGGTACCCGGCGATTGACACGCTAAAACTCGTCAACGACCGTTATATACTTGGCTCCCCTGACCGCTCGCTGCTCTGGGCTGCCCAAACACCACAGATCTTCCGGGCACAGATAATCCGCGAGGCACATGTCGCAGCATTGGCAGAAGGCTTTGTGGGGACTGACGACTCATCGTTGGTGGAAAGGATTGACGGCCGCGTCGTCATCGTCCAAGGCCCTCGGGACAATATCAAACTGACAGTCCCAGAAGACGCTGTAACGGTACAAGCTGCCCTGCAGAGCCGTTTGGATTTGGATAAAAGCACAAGATGGGACTAAGGATCGGCATAGGGTACGACGTACATGCTTTTGCCAAGCCCGAAGACCACCGCTTATTAGTCATTGGCGGGGTCGTTTTCGACCATGACCGTGGCCTGGCTGGTCATTCTGATGCCGATGTCTTGACCCATGCTGTAGCCGATGCCTTGTTGGGGGCTGCCCGGCTGGGCGATATCGGCGAGTACTTCCCCGATAATGACATCAGGTACCTGGGGGCGGACTCTATTGGGCTTTTAGGCGAGGTGGCGAAGCTGGTCAGCGATGCCGGTTATCGTATAATCGACGTAGACTGTGTCGTTTCGGCTCAGCAGCCGCGGGTTTCTCCACATAAAGAAGCGATGCGGGCAAGGCTTGCCCAGGCGTTGGGGCTCGGTGTCGATGCAGTCGGCATTAAAGCGACGACGACTGAAGGCCTAGGGGCGATCGGCAGGTCTGAAGGGATTGCTGCCACAGCGGTCGCATTGTTAGAGACGGTCTGAGCGGGTTTTAATAAGATTGGTGGGAATTGATGAGGATCTATAACACATTGTCGCGCCGCAAAGAGGAGTTTGTTCCCTTAAAAGCAGGCGAGGTAGGTTTTTATGTGTGTGGCCCGACTGTCTACAACCATATCCACATTGGAAATGCTAGAACGTTTATATCATTTGATGTGATACGCCGTTACCTGGAATACCGGGGTTACAATGTGCGGTTTGTCCAAAACATCACCGATGTCGACGACAAGATAATTAACCGTGCGTTCGAAGAAGGAACCACTACCGAGGATATTGCGCAAAAATACACGAAGGCCTTTGTCGAAATGATGCAGGCCATTGGCGTCAAGGAGCCGACTGTGCGGCCCAAGGCCACTGAAGAGATCCCCACGATGGTCAGCCTGATTGAGGGCCTGGTCTTGTCCCAGCATGCCTATGTCGTCGACAACGACGTTTACTTTGCAGTGCGGTCCTATGCAGGCTATGGAGAGTTGAGCAGGCGCAACATTGACCATCTGATCAGCGGTTTTCGTGTCGATGTGGACGAGCGCAAGAACGACGCCTTGGATTTTGCCTTATGGAAGGCAGCGAAGGCCGGGGAGCCTGCATGGGAGTCTCCATGGGGCCTTGGCCGGCCGGGGTGGCACATTGAGTGCTCGGCTATGAGCCGACGCTATCTGGGCGAAAGCTTCGATATCCATGGCGGGGGAGAAGACCTGATATTTCCCCACCATGAGAACGAGATTGCCCAATCCAAAGCAGCGGGAGACGGCTTTGCCCGCTATTGGCTGCATTGCGGGATGCTGACGATAAATGACGAAAAGATGAGTAAATCGACTGGCAACTACCTGCTGCTAAAGGATGTTTTGGGTCAGGTCTCACCACAGGCCTTGCGTCTGTTGATGCTCCAGACCCACTACCGGTCGCCTTTCGACTATTCCAGCGACCGGTCTGACGAGGCTACGGCAGCCTTGATGCGGGTCGAGAACTCGTTACGCAACCTTGATATGCTCGTATATTCTGATGATATAGTTATCGATGATAGGGCTGTCGAAGAGCTACAAGAGCGTATCGCCATAGCCGAGTCGGGCTTTCAAGAACAGATGGACGATGACTTTAACACTGCTGGCGCGATAGCTGCGATCTTTGCCTTGATCAGCCATGTAAACACGTTGTTTGCCTCGGGCACGGCCAGCTCGAGGCTCCAAGCCCTGGCTTTGCAGGCAGCAGCCACCATTCGAAACCTACTGGCTGTGCTAGGGGTCGACTTGGCCAGCAGTCCTAAAGCGACAAGTGGGCTGCCCGATGGAGTCCTCGACTTGGCTAGGCTTTTGCTTGATTACCAAGGAGACGACATCGGCGAGGCAGCGGATGCCTTAGCCGGCCTGCGGGCAAAGGCCCGGACAGACAAAGACTGGCCGGTCGCCGATGCAGTCCGGGACGGTTTGAGCGCCTTGGGCATCATTGTTGAAGACACGCCCAGGGGGACTCGAATGTTTCTCAATACGAGGTTGGACGAAGATGAGTGACTGGCGTGCCCAAAGCAAGAACATCAATGATGCCTACCAATACCAGTATGCGACACTATTCGACTTGGTCGCTTCCAGCCGTAACAAGAAGAACGCCCTGATCGTCGCCCTCGACCATATTACCGACGTAGGCAACTTCGGGGCTATTATCCGTAGCGCCGAAGTAGTGGGGGCAACCGGCGTCCTTATCCCCAATAAAAGGGCTGCCCAGGTCAACGAGACGGTCTACCGGACATCGGCAGGGGCAATCGAATACATCAGGGTCGCCCGGGAGACGAACATCCACCATGCAGTCCGGCAATTGAAGGAAGAGGGCTTTTGGATTGCTGGTGCTACCGAACATGCCAGCATGGATGTCTGGTCGGCACCTTTAGAGGGGCGTATCGTGCTGGTCTTGGGGTCAGAGGACAAAGGCTTGTCCCGATTGGTCCGAGAGCAGTGCGACTTTGAGTTCAAGCTGCCACAATACGGTTTCACCCAGTCTTTAAATGTTGCCCAGGCAGCTACAGCTATCATGTACGAATGGCGTCGGCGAGTCGTTAGCGAGTCTGGCTAGCATAATGCCTGAACAAAAGAAACTATTGATTGTCGACGGGTATAACGTCCTACGCTCCGGCAGCCATTACGAGGGCTTGCGCTCGCTGATGCCCGACTATGGCGACGAGGCGTTCAACGCCGCCCGAGAGGCGCTGATCAACGATGTCGGTGTCTTTGCCGGCCATGAGTACCATGCCCTGGTTGTCTTCGATGGCGGGGGGAACCGGTTTTCGGACGGCCAGCCCAGCAACATCGGCGGGGTCGAAGTGGTCTTCTCCCCAGCCGGAGTGACAGCAGACACCGTGATCGAAGAGCGGGCGAAACAAGCTGCTGCCAAGAGAGTCGAGGTCCTAGTCGTTACGTCCGATGCAACCACCCAGTGGACAGTGCTGGACAGCCAGGTCAGACGGATGTCGGCGAAAGGCTTCTACGAGGAGTTGAAAGCCTTGGAGTCCGAGATGGAGCCTTATAACAAGCAGTCTCCTGGAAAGAACACCCTTGGCGAGCGACTGCCCCCTGAAGTGCTTAAAGAGCTAAAAGACCGCTTTGGATAAAAAAAGCCCCGCTGTTAGACGGAGCTTTTTAGTAAAAGGCTTTGTCTCGAGGTTCGGTTTTTTAAGCTTTTGTCGACCCTGGTGCCGCCGCTGCTGCCTCAGCCGCCGCCGCTGCCGCCCTCTCGGCGTTTTCAGCAGCGCATTCGGCTGCATAGTCGTCCTTAATCCTGTACCCGAGGGTGAAGACTAAGGCAGCGACGATATAAAGCGCCAAAGTGATGCCGATCCAGATCGTAACGAACCAGCCGGTATCGGCCATTGTCGAGAGGCCTCCTGGATTGGCAACATAACCGGAGCTTTCCAGAATGTAGGCAAAAATAGGCCCGGATGCGATGAAGCCCAGTTTGATCGGGATATTGTTCAAAGACATTAAGAAGGGCCGGTTGTCGACACCGGTCTCATAAAGCTGCACTTCTGCGGCATCCAACCAAAGGTTGATGCCCCAGGTGCCAGAAATTGATGTACCTAAAGACATAACGCTTGTAGCAATGATATAGAGCCAGACATTGCCATCGCCAAACAACATAATCACAACATAGATCAAAGAAACCCAACAATACATGAACACGGACGAGTTCTTCTTCCCCAGCCTGCGTGCTATCGGTGGGCAGATAATCGCTGTACCAAGGGCTACAAAACCAGCAATCGTACCAGCCAAGGCCTGGTAGCTGACGTCGCCAATGGAATAGTTATAGTAATACATGACACCGGTACCAAAGACTTGTCCAGCTATACCGACACTGATCGCACTGAAAAGCAAGACTAGGATAGCCTTGTTGCTGCCAGCCGCTTTATACATTTGGCCAATTGACACCCTCTGGGCGTTAACTACACTAGCCTCGGCATCTTTTGGCTCATATGGTGCGCTAATGACATAAAGCATATAGTTAGCTATCATAAATACGATAAAGTAGATAATAGCGACATAGAAATACCCAGGTAATCCTATGTTCAAGAAGAAAAGGATCAAAGGCATCGATATTGCCGATATACCGATTCTAGCAGCACTCATGCCCCTTAGCTGCATTTGGGTGATAGCCACCCGGTTGGCCGGGTTGGCACCGGCGATTTTCATCAGAATAGTGTTTCCGACGACAGTGCTGAAATTCATTGGGAAGTGGATGCAGCAATAACCGATAATCAGAATAACCAGTTTTGGGGCCAAAGCGATATTTGGGTTGCTAAAACTTACCACACCGCCCAGTCCCGAAATCAGCGGGATGATTATCAACCATGGCCTGACTCGTTTTTGCCTCTGGATGACTGCTCCAGAGAACAAAGACACAATCAGATCGGCAATACGGGCGACTGAGTAGACAGTAGCCATCGTTATTGGTGAGACCCCTGTGTACTCGGTGATGAAAAAGACAAGGAAGGTCAACGGCATTGTCGTCCCAAACGAGCTTAGAAACGAGTAAATTGCATAGACCCAGGGTATTTGCCTGGGCAGTGTCGATTTTTGTTCGACAACTGGTACAGCGTTACTTGACATGTAATCTCCTAATTTTAATATGATAAAAAAATAATATTAGAACTTAATACCTTATACCATCACCCCCTTGGTGCTTTAATAGTGCATATAGGGACTCTTGTCCAATGAAGATTACATTGCCTGACACCATTCTGTCAACGGAAGTTTACCGAAAAGAAGCTCTTTATTAAAAATGTTACTTGGCTTATACATCTCAAATAGGAGTCATAAAGAAAAAACACCCTTGGGCCAGAGACAGCCAGTGCAGTACACGAGCACTTTGGGCTAGGCTGTTGAGTACAGCGTGCTACAATCGAAGCGGTCAATTGACATGAGCAGTGCTCTGGCAAAATGGCCTTGACGGCAGGCTGTCTAAGAGGGGAGCGACGATGTGTGGCAGGTACTATATTGAGATCAGCGATGCTGCTCTAAAAGAGATCGCTGACGAGATTTTACGCATCATGACGGATCATGAAGAGTACAAGCAACTTCAAATCAAGTTCGAAGGCGAGATATTCCCAACCAATGTCGTTCCAGTGAAGACAGCGTCAGACCGGATCGAAGTGATGCGATGGGGGTTTAGCGGGTTCAACCAAGGCGGCAAAAGGTCGGCACAGCCAATAATCAACGCCCGCAGTGAGACGGTTTTGGAGAAACCGACTTTTCGCAAAGCGGTCTTGGAACAAAGATGCCTGGTTCCAGCCAGTGGGTATTACGAGTGGAAGAAGCATTTAGGGTCAAGCCTAAAAGACAAGTACCAGATTCACCATGACGCCCCGGTCTATCTTGCAGGCTGCTACCGGCTGGAAAGGGCAATAGACGACCAGGTGAACCTGCCACGTTTTGTTATCCTGACCAAACCGGCTGCGGAAAGCATTGCCGGTATTCATGACCGGATGCCAGTGGTATTTGACGGCCAACATGCCTCACAATGGCTGCTGGAGGGCATGTCAGCGGCTGATTATGCCTTAAGTGACTTACAGTTCGAGCTGGCGTCGTAAAATGCAGTCTAAGCCGCTCTAATGCAGCTTCTTTGGCGTGCCTCTAACCCTGAGCCAGGTAGCCGTCTATGGCTGATATAACGCTTTGCCTTATCTCCGACTCATCGTCAAGCACTATGAAACGTTTATCAGCACCGATCTCGAGCAGGCAGTCCACCAGCCAATCGTCATAAGGCACCTCATCAGGCCCAGCCAACGCTTCGATCAAGGCGTCGATATCAGAATCGTCCGGCGGACGTAGAAAATCCTGGCGAAGGGCTATTCTGCCTTCCTTAAGATAGAACAGAGTAAACTCTCTAGCCCGGTAGGGACGAATCAAAACAAGGGTCGAGCCTTTGGCCGGCACATGGAAACGCTGCCATCGGCGGTCCTTGACGCTTGCCAGCTTCAGCAGGATATCCCTGATGCCAGCGGCCTCTTCGAACTTCTCTTGCCTTGCCGCATCTTGCATTCTTACTGTTAGCTCATGAAAGCGGTCTGGCAGGCAGCCATCGAACAGGCTTATCGCCTCCATCAGGTGCAAACGGTATTCCGAAACGTCAAGGTTACCGCTGCAAGGCGCCATACAGGAGTATAAGGAGTGGTAAAGGCAGGGGCTTTTGATGTTGTTGAAAGCCCTTGAACCACACTGGGCAAGCCCCCAGACCTTGCAGAAAAGGACCAAGACCTGCCTGATGTCTTCCTGGCTGTAGAAATGGTCGAAGTACAAGGCGTCGTCGTTTTCAGGATTCATGACCGGTGAGAGCGAGGGTATGGGGTCGTTTATAGACACCCGTAAATAGGGGTGGGCCTTGTCAGACTTCAGTTTTGAGTTGTACCAGGGCTTGTATTGCTTGATCAGGAAGTACTCCCGGATCAACGCGTCAAGCTCACTGTTTGTCGTCTCGTATTCGATACTGGCGATACGGTAGGCCATCTCGTTGATTTGGTCGTTTGCCAGGGCCTGGGGGGTAAAATACGAACGCACTCTTTTCGCAAGGTTCTTCGCTTTGCCCACATATAAGACATTTCCCTTGTTGTCGAGATACAGGTAACAGCCAGGCTCCTTTGGTGCCGACCTCACCAAAGACATGACACCCTCATCGATCCTGCCGATTTGAGGCCTGGCATGCTTGCTTTCTTTAATTGGCTCTGGTTGGGGCATAGTCTACCTATCTATATGGCCTTAAGGGTCATACCTTAGGCCTTATAAAAAACACCATCGATGCTACATTTTACGATAGTCAAGGCCTGATTATCATTTCTGACAGTAGTAAGTAACAATAATATCTGTTACATTTCATCAAAACAAAAGCATTCATGCTCGGTCCGAATGCTTGGCAGGCAATCCGCTGGGAGGCAACATGACAGAACAGTCTAACAAATCGCTGCAGGAACGGCTCGGGGCAGTCATCGATTACTATCTAAGCCACAATCCAAGCATCTCCGAAGTTGCGACTGACGAGTTCTTCGACTATGTGGACCCTCGGGACGACCTGTCTGAAGACGAGTTCGACCGCTTGATAGGCTTGCTCAATGAGTGGTTTGTCTTTGACTACCTCCTGCCAAACGGCCTCAGCCCTCTTGCAGAGTACCTTCGCGACAACCCCGAACGGCTCCAGGCATCAGAAATAGCAGCTCTGAAAGAAGCCGACGCTTCGCACTTCTCCACAGACTTTTGGCTGCTTGGGACTGATGTCGATAACGACATATTGGTTTTAGAGCCATTCCACGAGGCTTGCGAATATGAGGTCTATGACCCCCAGGCCAGTGTCGAGATGTCAGGCCTGCGGGGAGCCATCGGGTTGCGCCTAGTGAGGATAAACGACCGTTGGCAACCGGCAGGCACAGGGGTCTATTTTGTCGAGGCCGACCCGACAGACGAGTTGAAGTCCTTGGTGCGGGAGTCTGACGAGATCGGGGTCATGCAGTTCATCGATTTGGTCAAAGAGAACTTCGGGCTAGACAGGAATACGGCAATCACCAGTGCCGGGATCAGCGAGTTGGGCCCCCTCGAGGTCTCTCCTGAGCTTGTGGAGATCGAGTACGAGGCCATTTGTGCCCAAACCGGCGTGGACGTCAAATGGGACGCAGTCAAGGATGCGATTTATCAGTCTGGCGCTGACGACAACCCTTACGAGCTGTTCAAGGTGCTTTTCTCCTCAGGCCTGCCCAACCGGGCGACCTTTTTTGCCCTGTTCGACGTATTGATCAAGGCTTGGAACGTCTTGCCCCGCAAAATCAAAGAGGACTTGTAAATGGAGGGCGCAATGGATATGGACTCAGTCTTTGAGACTCCGTCGCTGTTGTTTATCGAGGTGACCGAGTATTACGCTGACAATCATGCTGGGCTCTTCGATGCAGCAATGTCGGGCTTCATGACGGAGGTGGACGCTGATCCGGCACTGGACAGCGAGGATGTCGAGGTCTTGGTCAGCCTGGCGGTCGAATGGTTCGCCTTCGACTATGTGCTGCCCAGTGGTATTACACCCTTCCATGAGTTTATCCAGCTTAACCCAGAGCATTTTGACGAGGAGACGCTTAGCCTTTACCGCGAAGTCGCAGAGAGCCAGTTCGTTGCCGACTTCTGGTTGACCGAAATCGACCTGGACACTGGGCGGATGGTGTTAAGGCCGATCCATAACGACGCCGAATACCTAGTTGTCGACAAACAGGCTGCCTCGATCTTTGGCGAAGCGGGCGCCCTTGGCATTCGTTTGGCAATGCTGGCAGGTAAATGGGTCATGCCTGGGTCACTGGTCTACTACTCGGAGCTGCCTGCCGATGTCCTAGAAGAGATCAACAACCCCTTGGCCTTTGACTCCATTGCCCTAGACGAGCCGCGGAGCTTCATCGAAATGGTCAAAGACTGCTTCGGGCCGGATTCGCAAGACGAGGTAGGTGTTCAAGTCCTTTGACCGGCCGTCGGCTGTGAAGCGGCCTATGCAATCAGCCCAGCCGCTGCATAGGTCAAGCAACTGGTCGATCTCAGGCTCGCTAAAGCTGTGGCAATAACGGTAGGTGTGGGGAGCGTCGTTCCACCCGATCAGCCAGTCACCTGCGTCCAGGCCGTCTAAACCGAGTTCTTCGAGGGCCGTTTCATGGGCCTTTCTAGCCTTTGCTGCCAAACTGGGACTGTCCATAAAGCGCCAAAACGAAACGATCAGCACCGACCCAGGCCTGGTTTGGGCACAGAGGACTTCCATCACCCGTTTCCGCAGGCCAACGCCTGGAACATGGTGCATGAACCCAAAACAGACGCTTAGGTCGACCAAGGGCGCCTGCAGCCGAAAGCCTTGGCCCTCGCCTTCGGCAGACATGAGGCTGCTTAGGATATCCATGCCTTGAAAATGCCCACTTTTGGCGGACCCTCGGGCCAGGTCACTGGAGTCGACAGCATAATAGTCGATCTTGGCGGCTGGGAGGCTGTCGCGTAAAAAGCCATAAAAGCGCATATTCCCCGCTGCCAAGTCAAGCACCGAGAACGCGTCCAGGGGAAAAGACTCCTCAGCCCGCAACAGTTCCAGGCAAGCCGACCAACCAGGCCATGCCGACTGCCGAGTGGCGAAGAACGAGTCGCCGTTTAACCGGTAGAATTCGTTGTTCAAACTAATCAGTTTTGTTGCAGTTTCTCTGTTCATATAGACCTGCGCCATTCTATACTATAGGCCATGGACATGATTTTACTAGAAATACTCGAGCAGATTAAAAGCGGCCACGACCTGCTTGAGCGAGACCTAGAGAAACTGATCCACAAGAACAACCAAAACCGCGCAATCGGCCAACAATATGCAAAGAGGCAGATACTGCCCTATTACTTGCAGCAAAAAAAGCTCGACCCTGACCTTTGGGACCACTTAGGCATCGACCAGGCAGTCGAAGAGCGGCTATTTAAGGTCTTGCGGATAAAACCTCGGCGAAGCGCCTCAGGGGTAACCACGATCACGGTGATCACCAAGCCCGGGAAGTGCCAAAGCGACTGCTTGTTCTGTCCGAACGACATCCGCATGCCAAAGAGCTATCTAAGCGACGAGCCAGCCTGCCAAAGGGCGGAGCGGAACTATTTCGACCCCTACCTGCAAGTTGCTGCCCGTTTGAGGACCCTTGTCGATATGGGTCATCCGACCGATAAGATCGAGCTTATCGTCTTGGGCGGGACTTGGACAGACTATCCGGAAGCATACCAGACATGGTTTGTCAAAGAGCTGTTCTTAGCGTTAAACGACAGTGACGACGTGCTGGAGACTAGCTTCCAAGCACGCATGGGCCTGTACCTTGAAGCCGGTATCAGCAACCAAGCCGACGAGATTGCCAAAAAAGTCGCGGGTGTCCAAGAAGCAGTCAACAGCCAAGTGCTCACCTACAACCAGGCAGTCGATAAGGTCTATTCGGTTGATGCCGATTGGAAGCGCCTTGAGAGCTTCCAATCGGCAGGCTTTGACGAGCTGGCTGAACAGCAAATACAAAACGAAACGAGCAGGCATCGGGTAGTCGGGCTGGCAGTCGAGATCCGTCCTGACGCCGTTGACCCAGACAGCCTCAGGCTGCTTAGGCGATATGGTTGCACAAAGATCCAGATGGGCATCCAGAGCCTTGACCAAGAGTTGCTTGAGCTGAACAACAGGCATTTAAGTGTCCCTCGCATCAGCGAGTCGTTTCAGCTGCTCAGGCTGTTCGGTTTCAAGATCCAGGCCCATTTCATGTTGAACCTGCTGGGGTCTTCTCCACAGAAAGACGCCTCGAGCTACCTGCAGTTCGTAACCGACAGGGGCTTTATCCCCGACGAGGTGAAGTTGTATCCCTGTGCCTTGGTGGAAAGCTCGCATCTCATGGACAATTACCGGGACAAGAGCTGGGCGCCGTACAGCGAAGCCGAGCTGGTGGAGGCTTTGGCGACGGACAGCTTGAACACCCCGCCGTTTGTCAGGATCTCCAGAATGGTTAGGGATATTTCTGCTAAGGATATCGTGGCTGGCAACAAGAAGACGAATCTGCGCCAAATGGTGGAAAAAAAGCTGCTGGGCCAAGGCGTAGACATTCCGGAGATCCGTTTTCGGGAGATCGGCTCGGCTGAGGTCTTAATCGAAGATTTGGACTTGCAGACCATCTCGTATGACACGACTGTCACAACCGAGTATTTTTTGCAATGGGTGACTGACCAGGGCCGTATCGCGGGCTTCTTGCGCTTGTCATTACCGAGACAGGAGTATGTGGTAGCGAACCAAGGCGCGCTGCCGGTCGGCCCGTTCCAGGCAATGATACGGGAAGTGCATGTCTATGGCCAAGTGGCTCCTTTGAGCCGCAGGACGTATGGGGTCCAGCACTTCGGACTGGGGCGCAGTCTGATCGAGAAAGCATGCCAGATTGCCAAAACGTCCGGGTACAGGCAAGTCAATGTGATCAGCTCAGTCGGGACTCGGGAGTACTACCGAAACCTGGGCTTTGTCGACGACGAGCTTTATCAAGTAAAAAGCCTCTGACTTTTCAAGCATCGCGAATGGGACTTAGGGCCATTATGAATGGGTCTTTAGGACATTGCGGGCTCAAAGCCCTCTTGACACAGGCACTCTAAAGCACTAACCTGCATAACCGAGGATATGATGAACAGTTATGCAACACAAGCCTATTGCTACTACTATTTGTAGCTGCACCATGGCGACATAGGTCACCACGGGTGCAGCACCTTGTGGTGGCTCTAGACAAAAGCCGGCAAGAGAGCCGGAAGTTAAAAAAAGATGGGCCACGAGAATAGAGCGTGGCTATTTTTATGCCCACAGACATTTTTAAAGGAGGAACAGACAAATGCCAATTACCGAGATCCTTGAACAAAACGTAGAGCTCTATGGAAATGAGACTGCTTTAGTAGAAATCAATCCGGAAATCACCGAAAGGCGTCGGGTGACATGGCGGGAGTTCGAGCTTGTAGAGCCAGCCAATACATCCTACTACCGTCGTGAGATCAGCTGGTCGGTGTTCAATGAGAAAGCAAACCGCTTCGCGAACCTCTTGCTTTCATGGGGTGTCCGCAAGGAGGACAAAGTAGCAATACTGCTCACCAACTGCCTGGAATGGCTGCCGATTTATTTCGGGATCCTAAAGACTGGCGCCATAGCCGTCCCTCTGAACTTCCGCTATACCGCTGACGAGATCGCATACTGCCTGGACAAGGCCGATGTCGACATTCTAGTCTTTGGCCCAGAGTTCATCGGGCGCATGGAAGACATCGTCGAGCAGCTGCCAGAGGAGCTGGCCTTGATCTTCTTCGGCGTCGAGGTCTGTCCGAGCTTTGCCGAGAGCTACATCGAGCTGACAGCCGACTGTTCGTCATCGTCCCCGGATATCACACTGACTGACGACGACTTGGCGGCGATCTACTTCTCTTCTGGGACAACGGGCTTTCCCAAAGCGATCCTACATAAGCACCAGAGCCTGATGCACTCCTGCCAAGTCGAGCAGGCACACCACGGCCAAAGCCATGAGGATGTCTTTTTGTGCATACCCCCCTTGTACCATACTGGTGCCAAGATGCATTGGTTCGGCAGCTTCTTGGTCGGTGGCTGTGGGGTCTTGCTGAAAGGGACGTCCCCAGAATACATCTTCGACGCTGTGTCGAAAGAGAAATGCACGATTGTCTGGCTGTTGGTCCCTTGGGCCCAAGACATCTTGGTTGCCTTGGAAAACGGCGACGTCAAACTGGAGGACTACCCAAACCTCAGCCAATGGAGGCTGATGCACATCGGGGCCCAGCCGGTGCCGCAAAGCCTGATCCATCGCTGGCTGGAGGTTTTCCCGCACCACGAATACGACACCAATTATGGCTTGTCCGAAGCAATCGGGCCGGGATGCGTGCATCTTGGTATCGAGAATGTGCATAAAGTCGGAGCCATCGGCGTGCCTGGCTTTGGCTGGGAGACCAAGATCGTCGACGAGGCAGGAAACACTATTACCGACACTAGCGTAGGCGAGCTCTGCGTGCGCGGGCCGGCAGTAATGGAATGCTATTACAAGGACGATGTTGCCACTGCCGAGACTATCAAGGACGGCTGGCTGTTCACTGGCGACATGGCAATGCAGGACGACGAAGGCTTCATCTACCTCGTAGACCGCAAAAAAGACGTCATTATCTCAGGTGGGGAGAATATCTATCCGGTGCAGATCGAAGACTTTTTGGCAGCGCACCCCGACATCAAAGACTCGGCAGTGATCGGTGTCCAAGACACCAGGCTAGGCGAGATCGCTGCCGCAATCATCGAGCTCAAGCCCGGACGGGAGGTTAGCGAGGACGACATCAACGAATACTGTCTTGGCCTGCCTCGCTATAAACGGCCAAGGCTGGTTATTTTTGCCCCTGTGCCCCGCAATGCGACCGGGAAGATAGAAAAACCCTTGCTTCGCACAATGTATGGGGCAGAGAACGTCGTTGCTGCCCAAAGCCTCTCATAGTCTTAACAGGAACGAACGGTTTCATGCTTATCGCAATTGCCAAGCAGGCTGCTGCCAAGGCTTATGGTATACAGCCTGCGGCAATCGCGATAAGCGCCTGTTTTAGAATAAACGCTCTATTAGCCGCTGTCTTAGATGGTACCCTTACAACCACATTTTGCTTTTTAAGTTGTTTTTTAACAACAATCGTCCTTTTCCCCTTATATGCTGCTTATCGATGACAATAAACTTAAGAATTGGCAAAGATATTGCGGGTTTTTTAATAGTGCCGGCCTGGTTTTACACTAAAATATTACTTACCAAAAAGCACTTGGTGAAGCAAACGCATGAACTTTGTATTTCGTAGAGGGAATTAAGGAGGGTTTCATGCTTAGAAACCGCTTGGGCAATAAACTGTGGGCTTTGGTATTGGTAGCTGTAATGGGCTGTGCTACTTTGATGATGGGGCTGTCGTCTGTAGCCTACGCCGCCAACGAGGTGGAGATTCAGATGCATGGCGGAGAAGGATTGACCTTCCACTTCTATTTCTCATACCCGCCAGACAACGACCCCGACGACCTGTATGAAGTGGTTGTCTCGGGCACTGGCAGCGGAGTAAGCAAGTCTGGCCCGACAGAGCTTGGCATCGGCTATGTTCTCGAGTATGTCGAAATATACTCGGGCAGCCTGTTCGTCGAGGAGGTACTGCCCAGCCAGATAGCCCATCGTAGCGACAACCAGGCCCGCCTTGTCGACGACGGCTCGATGCAGCGGAACAATGGCCGGGTAGAGCAAAACACCGGGACTGTCAACTTCTGGTACCGGGGCGGTGCAGCAGAGACCTTAGTTACCATTGAGGCAGAAAAGATAGGCATCGGCGCGCCTCTAACTGATGGCTTGTTCAGTTTCGGCCTATACAACAGCAGTGGCGTCCGAATCGGCACGGCAACCAACGATGCAGACGGAAACATCGTTTTTGACCCGATAAGGTTTACCGAGTACGATGCCGAGGGAGACTACTTTTATACCATCAGCGAAGACTCGCTGGGAGGTGGCCGTTGGATATGCGATGACACCGTCTATCAGATCAAGATAACCGTGTACTTATTATCTGGAGACACCCGGTCGAACACGGTTGTCATTGCGGTTATCGATTATGGCGACGAGCCGGTAGTCTTTACAAACACATACATACCCCCAAGAATAGAGACCGACCCGAGCCTGGTCCTGGAAGGCACGAAAAACGTCGAAGGGGCACGGCTGGTTTCTGGGATGTTTACCTTCGTGGTCATCGATGCAGACGGGAACACCGTTGCCACAGGCACTAACGATATCGACGGAAACATTGTCTTCACGCCTATAACCTACACTGAAGACGGTGAGTACACATATACAGTAAAAGAGGTCAACCAGACTGGTGCTGGCTGGAAATATGACAGGACAGAATACACTGTGAGCGTTACTGTCTATTTCTACCCAGACCAAGACGCTTATGAGCTTGATGTGACTTATCCTGACGACGGGCTGGTCTTTACTAATGTGTACACTCCTCCAGCAACACCGAAAACTGGTGATATTGCTATCTTGCTAGTGTGTATAGCAGGGTGTATGGTGCTCTCAGGAAGCGTGGTCCTGATGAGGCGCAAAAGCACTTCATTGTAAAGTCAAAACTACTAGAGCTTTATAGGCGGTAGTGTTGATAAACACTACCGCTTTTTTAAGTGCAGTGTATTCAACAGATGGCTCTATGAACGCTGCTCGCACATAACGTAGGGGAATAACCCTTAGATATGGTATACAATACCAGCAACAGTTAGGAGTAATGATGTTTTTTCCCACAATCCTCGATACGATTGGAAACACCCCGCTGGTAAGGATAAATGTATTGAACCCGAACCCAGGAGTAGAGCTTTATGCAAAAGTCGAGGGGTTTAACCCGACAGGCAGTATCAAAGACCGCATCGCCTTAAAAATGATCGAACAGGCCGAAGAAGAAGGCACTCTGAGCAAGGACCAGATAATCATTGAGGCGACATCGGGCAATACCGGTATCGGCTTGGCCATGATCGGAGCAGTCAAGGGCTACAAAGTCTTGATAGTCATGAGTTCGGCTGTGTCTATAGAGCGCCAGAAGATGATCAAGGCATTTGGCAGTGAGATATATCTTACTGACCCTGAGCTTGGCACAGACGGGGCTATCATGAAGACGGCTGAGCTGATCGAAGCCGAGCCCGACAAGTACTTCCATCCCAACCAGTTTTCCAACGAATACAACAAGATCTCGCATTATGAGACCACAGCTGAAGAGATCTGGCAACAGACAGACGGGCGTATCACCCATTTTGTGTCTGCCTTGGGCACGTCTGGCACTTTGATGGGGGTGGGCATGATGTTAAAAGAGAGAAACCCCGACGTGAAGATCATCGAGGCACAGCCAGTGGCCGGGCATTACATCCAAGGGCTAAAGAGCCTGCAAGAAGCAATAGTCCCTGAGATCTATGACATTAACGAGATCGACGAGAGCATTCTTATCGATACCGAGGAGGCCTATGAAATGGCCAGGCGCATAGTCCGCGAAGAAGGTATCTTTGTGGGGATGTCCAGCGGTGCCGCTATGCTGGCTGCATTGCGCGTTATAGAGCGAATTGACAAAGGCGTGATGGTGACTATACTGCCGGACCGGGGTGAAAAGTACTTGAGCACCGACTTGTTCTTGGTTTAAAGCCTGGTAAGCAACAAAACCATATAGATACATATACTTGTCGTGGTCAGTCCAGGCCGTACTTCTCCCTCTGCTTTTTAAAGTCTTCTAGGATGCTATCATGCTCTGCATCCATAAGGTCCTTAAAAAAGCCCTCATAATAGTAAGTCAGCTCGGTCAGAGGCTCTTCGATGACTTTGCGCGCATAGGCTTGAAAAACCGGGAAATTCTGCTGATAGACATGCATTGAGTTCGAGGTCTGGGAGTAGGTTCCGACAGGGATTTCTAGCCTGTCAGCAAGGTTTTCTTGCATGCAGATCAGAGCAAAGGCGTTCATAAAAAAGGCTTGGGCAAAGTCGTTGGAGCGAAACAATACGCACATGTCAAGCTTCCCATTGCGCACGAAAAACTGGATGTTCTGCAGGCAAGCCGGGTTTGTGAGCTTAGAGTCGAGCAGGTTGTTTCGGACACCGATAACTGCCCTGCGGCTTGACATTTGCGGGTTCCTCTTTAGTTCGTTTATGACAAACTCGATCTGGTCGATGGGCTGGGTGATGCGATGATGGTATGTGTAATCTTCCAAAGCCTCGAGCCTTCCGTTCCTCTCGACTTCGACATCGACAGCAAAGTCAAGAATCCCATCCAAGATCTCTAACCGGTACTGCTCCAACTCCCGGGGGCCGCAGATGACCAGCTTGCTGATCCGGGGCTCTTTCAATGGCTCTTCGACATGGATCGTCATCCGGCATTCGAGCTGGCTATAGGAATCGAGGTTCTGTAAGTTCCAGTCGGAGCAATCGGCCAACTGTCCGCCAGTGAACAAGGCCGATATGCCTTTATGGTATACCTCAGGGAGGCTTTGTCCCTCGATGTAAATATCCTTCATTTCAATATCCTTTGCAGGCATACAAAAGCTTGGGTTTGTAAGAGCCTCTATGTTATACCAAAACTGAATAAGGGTTTTTGGGGCTTAACGGAATGCTTGGCTTTTATATAGCCTGCAGTGTCGATTTGGATCGCATTGGGCAACCCCAGCATTGTTGATGCGGTCGGGATCAGTGATGCCCGCCTATAAAACGATGGGCCATGCACCCTGCTTCTGGTTGTTGCTGGGCATCTGCTTGGTAAGGTTGCTTTTGTGCCGTCGCTCTCCCATACTGCAACTTTGCGGTCACTGCCGGAGCACAGCTAATAGTTATTCACCGAATGGAGGTAAGTACAATGATAAAGGGTGTGACCTTCTTGATACCGCAAGCCACAACGGACATGCTGCGACAGATATTGGAAAACATCAATGTGGAGGGGTACTTCTGGCGGAACATCGTCGAGCAGGACGAGGTATGGAACGCTTCAGGGGAGCGGTACCTAGACGAGGAGTCCTATGACGGCAAGGCCTTCAAGGAGCTGATCCAGCAAGACCACTACATCATCTTCATTAAGCTCCAGGCTTATTTCGCCGAGGGCGACTACGACAACATCTCCTACTACGAAGACTTCGTTCTAAGTGACTGCCAGATCGTCGTGCTTATCTTTGACAACATAAATGTACACATCTACACCAAGGACGAAGGCGTCGCCAAGTCGCTCTATGAGAACGCTGTCCAGCGCTTTGAGGAAGTCGAATACCTGACTGACACATATGACACTCGGACCGGCTTTGATATTCTAAGCTGATTGCTTATCCTAAAAAACAACTGCAACCTGGTTCGCATCTGCAATGCAGGTTGTAACTCTCTATTATGGCAAAACAATGCTCATTCGAATGCTATAGAGGCGCAGCTCGCTACAGCGGATGCAACGCATAAACCTTCGAGTCTATCTGTTTTAAAGGGTATCCAGGTTGCCTGACGTTTTAATCACCCAACTGGGCGAGGTGACCGGCTGATCCAAGGGCTTGTAACCGCTGCCAGGCGGAAGGCATTTCAACTCTGCAGACAACCGCACACACCACTTCGTGCCTACTTAAGAAACCTAGCGAAATGAACATACACTATAATGGTTAGGCAAATCGAAGGAGGATCAAAGCAATGGCAATTCCAATGAAACGTAGCAGGCTTATTCTAGTGTTTGTCAGCTTGGTACTACTGTTGTGTTCAGCAGCTTATATACCACAAACCGCCTATGCTGATACAAAGACTGTCAATTTGACGAACAGTGACACCACGCCACAGGTCCAAACAAAAATACAAAGTGCGATAAACAGCTCGGACAGCGGCGATGTTGTCAATGTTACAACAAACAGCGGAGAGATCTCGAACGCGTATAGCACTTTGACGATCGACATCAAATCTGGCGTGAAGCTAGTCTGGCTTGCTACTTATGCCGGCTCTGTCAGCCAAGATTACATTGTATATCTTACTGGAGAGGGGGCATTCGAGCTTGCTTCCGGAAGCACGATTATCAATAAAGGCCCCGGAGCGGGGATCAGCGTTGGCTCGAATGTGGACTTTACCGTGAATGGTGGGACAGCCAGTGCAGCTGGCCTGGACTACACCATCAACGCTAGGATATTTACCATGCGCAGCGGCACAGTCGAAGCAGCGGGCACCGGTGGAGCTGTCGCTGCTTTATCAGTCGAAGTGAGCGGAGGGACCATCAGCTCAAAAACCGGGGCTGCAATCTACGGGTCAGGCGCTGGAATTGTGCATATCACCGGCGGGACGGTTTTTTGTTCTGGCTCGGGTGCAGCAATCAGCGCCGAAGGCGGCGTAGAGATCGAAGGCGGGACAGTCCGGGCGGCAAGCGGCAATGCTGTCTATGCTGTTGCGACAGGAGAGGTGACGGTGAAAGGGGCTACGATAATTGCCGAGGGCAGCAACCCTACGGTCTACACTCGCAACATTCGCGTCGAGCCAGGCAGCTTCATCGAAGCCACAGGCACCGGGAATGCGATTTTTTCTGTAGGCAAGTTCTCAACCGTGACAATCAATGGCGGCATCGTCAGCGCTAGGACGGGCAGGGCGCTGATGTGTGACGACGATGACACCGTAGAGCTAAACAACGGGCTGTTGTTTGCCTATGGTACCGATATAGGACCCTTTGGCGATGTGATCATGCTTTTCAACAGCGGAGGATTGACAATCGACGGCGCATCGATCTGCGCTTGGGACCGCGACCATGGCGTCACCACCTATAACGCAGGCGAGACAGACGACCTGGCAATCGACTCGCCCGGCCCCATTCGCTGGGACAGGGTAGGCGACCAAAGCGGTATCAGCTATAACAGTAGCTCCGAGAGCGGTTTTCTGCCTATCTTTGGGGTAACGGTGAACAAGACAGAGTCCTCTTCAAGCCCTCAGACCGACGATCCCTCTTCAAGCCCCGATCCTGACCTGTCAGTAAAAACCGACCATGGGGATAAGATCGGGTTTGACGGACTCGAAGAAGATGCGACTGGCGAGAATGCCGACGACAGCGCAAAGGCCGGGGCAGGGCCAAGCTGGCTATGGATAGTCCTGGTAGTGCTTGTCGTTGTTGCTGTGGGAAGCGCCATTGTGTTCTTCTCCACCAAAAAGAAGGAAGCCAGCCAGGCGGTTGCTGAAGACGTGCCGGTGCCTGAGGGCGAAGACGCAGATGCACTGAAAGAAGAGGAGCAGCAATGAACCGCTTGTCTACAAGGAGAAGGGTGTCTGCCGGTATTTCCATCGTCTCGACCATAGGCGCTGTTATCATAGCCTTGGTGTTGATCTTGAACAACACTCCAAGCAGGGTCGATAAGGACCTGCTCGAAGACTTGGACAAGCTAGAGTCTATCGGCGACGATGCGGTGGTCCTCAATGGCACCCATGAGGATATTCAGACCTTCTATGCGATGATGGACGATTGGAACATGGGAGCCGACCCCTACAAGATCAGTTATGCCCTCGACGACTTAGAGTGGCTCGAAGGCGACGAGGCGGTTCTAAGGTACATGGAGGACCGTCCCAGCGCCACAAGGGAAGAGGCCGAGACCGAGACAGAGGAGTATGGCTATATCTATAACGCCAACGCCGACATTAAGTGGTACACCACGACAGAGGATACCGAGTTCTTTATCTATGACATCGAGGTTTCCATCGAGCTTTATTCAACCGACCATCAGACGTTCTTAGACACGATGATCAACAGCAAAGGCCTTACCGGCCATTATCCACTCGTTTTAGTCACTGTCTCTGGCGATACAATACTTAGAATGGAGCGAGTGTTCACACCTGCCAACGGCTAGACGGTGTACGGGCAAGGGACTGCCTTGCTAAAGGATTGGCTAGCTAAAGGACTGCCTTGTCTATCCTAAGTATGCTCTAAAACGAGCTCCCCGTCGCCTTCCAGCCAGATCTCGTGATTAACCGAGGTTGTAAGGTTCAGGTAGATCTTTGCGTGGTAGTTCTCGTCGATCACGATGAACAGCAGCACGTCGTAGTTCACGTCTTCGCCGAAAGTGCCAACCAGGGCATGGGACGATGTGCCGGTGTACTCCATTTTGAAGGCTTCAAACATCAGCCAGCTGCTTGTTGGCGGCTGTACCGTCTGTCTGTTTTTATCCTTAATCGGGGACTGCCAGTTCTTAGGGACCCTGTGGACATAGACTGGGCCAGTAGAGGCATCCTCGGTCCCCTCAGGGAAGATATACATGCCGTCCTCTTCGTCATAGGGCGGGATAACCGGAAAACCATCGGCACCGATATAGTAGGGGATGTCGCTTCTATACTCGCCAGCAAGGACGACGTCAATGCCTAGGTCCATTCCGCTGACATCGCTGCCAAGCAGGTCGTTGAGTATATTGTCAGCTGCCTCGTCTGTGTCGATCGTGATGGATGATCTCACCGAAAGGTCGTAATAGCCTTCTGCATAGTCGGTGGAGTTATCGTGCACGGGGTCCTTCCCGCCGGTCATCTCGATTGTGAAGGCATAGTCCGCGTACATACCGGCATGCCCGGCTTGCGTGCCGAACTCCTCTTTCTGGTTGATGCTTCCCTCCAAGCGCCAGAAGTAGCGCTGCCACCAGTTGTCCTCGTCTGAGCCATTAGGGCTTGCATCGTTCAAGCCGGCGTTCACAGATGGGCCCAAGCTTTGCTGGCTGTCTGACGAAGGGCTTTGCTTGTTGCTGTCGCTGCATGCAGTTGCCAGCATTTGTGACAACATGAGCAAGGTTGCCAATGCCAACGATACACTCTTTTTCATGAAACTTCCCTCCTGACTTGCCAGAGCAAACACGTCTCTGTGCATATCTGTAAGTATAAAGCTGTTTAGATGAAGGTACCTACTCATACCAATTGAATTGGTGCGGGTGAAGGGACTTGAACCCCCACGAGCTAAAGCTCACATGGACCTGAACCATGCGCGTCTGCCATTTCCGCCACACCCGCACTTAAACACCGATGCGATTACCCATGTGACGCCTTGTTGCCTCTCGCAAAACAAGCAGTAGCCCATGGGAACCAGCAAATAGTCGCTTTTGTGTGAAGATAAAAACCGGCATTCAACAACTATCCAATCAAATACCTCCACACCGCATTCATGAGTGGGTATGTTACCATTAATCAGCTTTAAATACTAATCTGAATCATGATATGAAAGCTGTAGCGGTATGCCAAACAAGCCATATATAATCGATGCCCACTGCCATGTCTATCCAGACAAGATCGCCGATAGGGCTACAGCGAGCGTCGGTGAGTTCTATAACGTCGTCATGACTGGAGACGGCAGCGTCCGACAGTACCTGAATCTTCAAGAAAGCGCCGGAGTCGCCAAGTCGATCATCATGTCAGTGGCCTTAAAGCCCGAGAACGTCATCACGATCAACGACTTCATTGCCTCCCAAGTCGCAGAAAACCCCAGCTTCATAGGCTTTGCCACAATGCACCCTGATTTTGCCGACATTGAGGGAGAGGTAGAGCGTTGCTTGGGAATGGGCCTGTGTGGATTTAAGATCCATCCGGACTCCCAGCTGGTCAATGCCGACGACCCCAGGATGATGAGGCTTTATGCCGCCATCCAAGGCCGTGTGCCGATAACGATTCATGCTGGGGACTATCGCTACGACTATTCGCATCCTCGACGCATCCGCGAGATCTTGCATGCGTTTCCCGGTCTGGTGGTAAATGCTGCGCACTTCGGAGGGTGGTCTATCTACGACCTGGCGCTTGAATACCTGGAAGACGAAGCCTGCTTTATGGACCTTAGCTCGGCACAGATGTGGCTGGGTCCCCGGCGCACGAGGGAGCTGATCGGGATCTATGGGGCCGGCCGTATCCTCTTCGGCTCCGATTTCCCCATGGCCAGCCCGGCAGCAGAGCTCGACCGCCTAGCCGCAGCCGGGATCGACGAGCGCAGCCGAGAGCTTATCCTCAGTAGGAACACCGAGGCTTTCCTAGGAATCGACCTAGTGCGATGAATCGGCAAGACGAAAGCACGATTGATTGACAATGGCACGTCAGATAGGCAATTTCCCGCATTTCCACCAAACCATAGCGCATACCAAATGGTATTACTTCGCGTTTGCCATTGGCGTGCTTGCCTTATTCGCCCTGGTCACCAACATAGTCAGCTCGGTATTTGCGTTCATGTCGACACAGATTACGAACAGTTGGCGCATGGTCACCCCTTTTTACGTGCTGGTCTTCTCCAGCGCCACTTATTGGCTGCGTCGCCGCGGGGCCCCGATCGCAGCCCTGCTGGCCGCACTGCTGTGGAACTGCATAGTGCTAGCTTGGTACACGTATTGCTGGTCTTTCTACCAGACCCTGGAATTTGCCATCCCGAGCGTCAGCCAGGTCTTGATGCTTGGTTTTATCCCTTTGGCCTTGGCCCTGCCCTTCGTCCGCAGCACCAAGCATGTGAAGAACGACTTTCGCCAGGTAGCCATCAAGCGGCGGACTGCGATCAGTGCACGCGACCGGTCGATTGCCTCGGTCGCAGCCAGTCGGCGCTTGTTTGACTTGATTCGGGAGAATACCTTGCCGCGCGACGGTTACATCGCTGTCTACTCGTCAGTGGGGAGCGAGCTGTCACTGGAGACCCTGATCTTCAACTTGGGTCGGGCTGGGTACAAGGTTGCTTTCCCAGCAATCCTTGGGGAAGGCCTGATGCGGTTTTATACGACGATTGGCACTGGCGAGCTCGACCTTCAGTCGATCGAGCTGATCACTGACCCTATGGAAGTACAGACGCCAGAGCGCCTAAAGAAGCTCAGGCTAGTCGAACCACGTAAAATATCGGTGATCATAGTGCCGGGGGTGGCTTTTGACCCGGAGTGCTACCGAATGGGCTTCGGCGGCGGTTTTTATGACCGCTACATACCCAAACTAAGGGACACCACCAAGGTCTTTGGCGTCTGCTTCGACGAGCAGATCTACAAGTCACTGCCCGTGCAGTCGCATGACCAGCGTTTGGACGCTGTGGTTACCCCTACCTTCTGTTATCACGGCAAGGCATAGCATCCCCAAGGAGGGCTTATGGCGCTTGGTTGGATAAGGCCGGAGGATTATTCCTTCAACAGTTTCTTGCTTTTAGAACGGTTTCAGATACGCCTGATGATGGAAATGGGCGGCTGGCGCAACGACAAGTCCGAGTGGCGCTACAACATGGGAGTCGCCTTGAACGCGAACCCGGCCGTTGCCTGGTATTTCAAGCAGCGTTGCCCAGAATGCAAAGCGTTAGTCGACGAAGTCACAGCCAACGCACCGACGCTTGCCGACATGGTTGAGGTCCGCAAGGCCGAAGCGTATGCACTGGCCAGTGTCGAGGACTTCGTCATTTACACGACCCCAGAAAAAATGGCGTCGAACTGCGACTTTATCTATGGATGGGACAAGCAGCGCTTGTTTTCCCTGGTGTACCTGGCAGGCAAGACCGTCCTTGACGTCGGTGCCGGCTCGGGGCGCCTGGCTTTCGCCGCTGCCGAGAAAGCCGCCTGGGTCTATGCCAGCGAGCCAGTGGGGACGCTGCGTGAGTTCATGCGCGACAAGATCAAGCGCGAGGGCATCAAAAACGTCCGCGTCTTGGACGGGCTTGTGACCGAGCTGCCGTTCCCAGACGACATGTTCGACGTCGTGATGAGCGGTCATGTCCTCGGCGACGATTGGGACAACGAGGTCAACGAGCTGGCGAGGGTTTGCAGGCCCGGAGGCTGGCTGGTCGACTGCCCCGGCGACTCGGAGAGGGACATGCAGCCGAGCCAAGAGCTTGCCTCTCGCGGCTGGGAGGAGCTCCACTACGTCGGCAGTTTCGGAAAAGACGTCTACACCCATCGAAAGCAGGTCGCAAAATAACTCATCCCTAGCCAGTCTTATGGGGAGAAGCCCTTGCAACTGG
>WRNE01000012.1 GCA_009776725.1 Coriobacteriia bacterium | reverse complement strand
CCTAGCCGCTCGGGGTCGGCGATGGTAAGGGGCAGGTCGTCTATGGTGTAGTCGGCCGGGTTGTCCGGGTCGTTTACGCCCGATTCCAGCTCGTAGGTGATATCGTAGCCTTCAACTCCACCATAAATAGCATAAAGAACAATATTTACACTGGTGTTCGGATAGGTAGCTGGAGGAATATATCTACCTGAGCTTCCATCTGCTGTCTCTGACCAATAATTGAAAATGTGGTCATTGTCTTCCCACCCATATGACTTAACTTGACTTTTTGTCATCAGTCTGGGAAATGCGTCATCGAACTCAAACGGCCCTTGTCGAACCTCTCTGTTGCTACCGTAATTCTGCCGATATATTATGCCGACCCCAGCTGGCTTAAAGTTGATATCGGCATTATTGTATGCACCGGTGAACGGCTCAGTGTAGGTTGTGTTAATTATATTTGTCTCATGTATGCTATTGGTTGCTTCATCATACAACCAATCGCTAGCAAAGTAAGTCTTATTATTGGCAAAAGTCACATTGTTTGTATAAACATAGCTTAAGTCAGGCGTATAAATCGCACCACCATCATATTCGTATTCCCATCCATTAGCAGTGTTGTTAATAAACTCCACATTCGAAGCATATAGTCGGGATGCTGACCCCTCAAGATAGACACCGCCCCCATGATAAGTAGCTATATTTCCAGTTACTGAACCGCCTATCATCGTGCAGACGCTGTCTTTCAGGTAAATGCCACCGCCATAAACCGTTGAGTTGTTATCAAAAATCGAACCCCCAGTAACAAGCATATTACTGTCTTCGACATAAATTCCTGCTCCATGGTTGTAGGAGGTGTTACCGAAAACACCTCCACCGTTCATCGTGAAGCTGCCGCCAATGACAGCTATTCCGCCTCCATTACCGTCAAATGCGCGGCAATTGTTTATCTCACCGCCGTTCATCGTGAAAGAACTGTTTGCATCTACATAGACACCAGCGCCGTCTCCAATACTCGAGTTGTTATTATCGTACCTGCCGCCATTCATAATGTAGGTGCTGTTTGAAAGATAAAGGCCGCCGCCGTCTCCAGCCGAAGTATTGTTTTGATTGAAGAACCCACTGTTAAAGATAACAGTGCCATTAGCCGAGTAAACACCTGCTCCGTTGCGTGGAGTTTCGTTTAGCACGATTCTTCCCCCATTAATAACAAGCGTTCCCCCAGAGTTATAGACACCACCTCCGTCAGAGTTTAGAGTCGCACATCCAGTAACAACCGCCCCATTGTTTAAGACCAGTGTTCCTTCATTTAAAACGCCTGCTCCCCCAACTGAGTCAAAAGCCACATAACCATCTCTGACTGTAATATTTGTCAGAGTGAGGCTCGCACCTGCCTCTACTCTAATGACACGGCCGATACTATTACTGAGCGATGTCGAGCTGTTCGTCCCAGCACCACTTAGATTGATCACTTTACTGGCTGGAATGCGTACTAAGTCATCCAGTGTCGAAGAAGCAATATTCGCTGTGAGGACTATTTCGGTGGGTGTATTATCAGGCGCGCCGTTAATCGCATTTAGCAGCTCGTCTAAATTCGATACGTTAATCGGCACCCCCCAGTCTATGGCGAACTTCGCAAACAAGGTCATATCATTGTTTATTGGGTCCCAATAACCGAATTCGAAGTCGTCTTGGATACCATAAAAGTACCAACCTAAGAAAATGTATGTGTATGGCCCGGTCGGTAAATCGGGGTCGCCCGGGTCACTCCTATACCCTCCAGCAGTGATGGGCTGACTGGCAAAGACCTTAGTGAAACTACCCGGGTTCAAAGGGTCGTTACCTTCTTCCCAGGTCATATAAGTGATGATGTATTCGTCTGCCAGCGGTATGATTCCCTGGTATAGGCCATCGGGTACAACCTCGATGAAAAACGGATTAGCCAACGAGTCATTATTGACGCTTGATTGTAGCGCTAGGCTATATGATCCAGCCTCATCGGCTGTAAAGGTAACTAACAAGCTTGTGGCCAAAGGATCTGGATAAACAAAAACAATCCCTCCGTCGGACTCACCTTGTCGGGTAAAATCCAAGTTTCCTTGGTTAGGGGCATCTGCTGCAATGAGGTTGGCATACTCGTCAAAGCCAATCCCAGGCGGCAATTGGATATAAGCAGCCTCTTTTAAGCCACCAATTTCGACAACGAACACATCGCCGATGTCGAATTGTTGTTTGCTGCCGACAAGCTTAAACAACGTTGGGCTCTCCGCTTCAACGACAGCAGGGGCTTCTCCCCCTAAAGCTTCTCCCTCTAAAGCTTCACCACCTAAATCATCTATTTCCAATGGGATTGATTCTTCTGGAGTATTAAAACATGCCTCATCATGCTGATGGTCGCATTCGACTGCTTCGGTGTATCCACAGAATTCGTCATGGACGTGGTTACACGTTCCGTCGTCATCGATGCAAAACTCGTCATGGACGTGGCTGCAGCCAACGGCTTCGACATATGAGCAACTCTCGTCGTGGACATGGTTGCATGCGACCTCGGCGTAGGCAGTACTAACGCCAATGTACGGAGCCATTGTCAAAACGAGCGCAAAAGCCATAAACAACCGTATGGCTTTACGCATAAACCAATTAGACGCGTGATTTGCACGATTTACCTGCTTCATGAGCCCCACCCCTTTGTGTGCCAGGTTAACAGTATTCTTTTGTTCGACTACTTCGTCATAGATGTTTATTCACGAAGAATTTCACTGTATTTGTCTTAACTCAAACATCGTTACGCTAGTCTGTTGCGAATGATAACACATTGGCATCGACTTTTCTTTGTTTTATACAATAACTCTCCAAATAATCCAAAGCCGCTTTAGTTGATCATCGGTTGACTGTTGGTTTAATTGTATATATTTACATGCAATTGCACCTGTTTTGCATATAATGCCCTTGACAACCAGGTTTACCGGTCAAAAAGACTCTCCAGTGCAAACCTTATTATTTGCTCGTGGTCACCAGCCAGGTCTTGGTCAAACACGTCAGGTATTGCATAGAATTGGGCTTCTGCTGCATCATCGGTACCTTTTACACTTTGACGGAGAGACCGAATGAGCTCATCGTCTTCGACTACGGCAATAAAAGCACAGGTGATAATACGCGTTCGAGGGTCTCGGTGCGGGTCGCTAAAAGCCTGTAGTTGCCGCATTTCCAAGCTACTGTGGAGAAGACCGGTCTCCTCGAAAAGCTCGCGCTGTGCAGCTTGCTCCAACGTTTCGTCCGCATTGACAAAACCGCCCGGCAAGGCCCACTTTCCAAGGAAGGGATGGCCTCCGCGCTTGATTAACAAGAGCTCGAGGCCCTCGCTGGAGACATGCGCAGGCCGTCCGTCGGAGACTGAGGCCTGCACTGGCTGCCCGTCGGAGCCGACATCGCTTTGGCCAGCCCGGTCACCACCCTTCTGGTCTATGAAGAGCAGGATATCTACAGTTACCGAAGGCCTTTCATAGCGGCTAGCGTCATATTCAGCAAGAAACTCCTGCTCGCTTAGGCCGCGCTTGTCGCGTGCTTGGTCGCGTACCTGGTCGCGTACTTCATGGTCTTTACCCGGTTCCGTGCCCAGTCCAGTTGCTCTTGTGCTGTTATCCGAAGACGCTTTCCGGCTGGCTTCTTTAGACTGGCTAAGCGATTCCAGCAGGTCAAAGGCCTGGGCCCGTGCCCTTGCGTCTATTTCTTCCAACTGGTCGATGCTCTCTACCTGTCCTGCCTGGTGCTTGCTTAGGACGCCTTCTACACAACGCTCGATATCTAGAAAGCCGATTCGGTCGTTTAGAAATGCCTCTACTGCTACTTCGTTTGCTGCATTCATCGCCGCTGGATAGGTGCCTCCTGTTCGAGCTGCTTCAATGGCAATTCGCAAACAGCCGAATGTCTGCATGTCGGGAGGCATGAAGGCCAGGTCGGCTTGTCCGGTAAAATCCAGCGCTACTGTCAAGCCAGGCCAGCGCTCAGGAAAGCTCAAGGCATATTGGATCGCAGTCCTCATGTCAGTGGGGCCAAGCTGGGCTTTAACGCTGCCGTCTTGGAACTCGACCATCGAGTGGACCACGCTTTGTGGGTGTACGACTACTCTGATCTGGTCAGGATCGAGCCCGAACAAATGCATCGCCTCTATGAACTCAAGCCCTTTGTTCATCAAGGTGGCACTGTCGATGGTAATTTTCGGCCCCATTTTCCATGTAGGATGGGCAAGCGCGTCCTTTGCCGTGACACTCTCGAGGCTCGCGCGAGTCCGTGAGCGAAAGGGGCCGCCTGACGCGGTCAGCCAGATCGCTGACACTTCAAGGGGACGCTCTCCCACCAAGCATTGGAATATTGCAGAATGCTCTGAGTCCACAGGCAACAACTGGCTTTGGCCAGCGATCGGCATCAATAAGTCGCCGCCTATTACTAACGACTCCTTATTGGCCAGCGCCAAGCGTTTGCCTGCCGTCAACGCAGCATAGCTGGCTCTTAAGCCTGCCGAGCCGACCACTGCATTTAGCACACAGTCTACTTCGTCTAATACCGCCAGGTTAGCTACAGCCTCTGCCCCAAAAGATATATCGGGCACCGAAGCTGCCGGCGCAGGGCTGTTGGGCAAGGCACTAGACAGCGCTAAATGCTGGGCATTAAACGTCCTAGCTTGCTCGGTTAATAAATTGATATTACTACCAGCTGCCAGGGCTACTACCTCGATCAAATCTGGATAAGCACTGGCAACCTCTAACGCCTGACGGCCAATCGACCCCGTCGACCCTAGTACCGCCAAGCGTATTCTACGGTTCTGCTGCATCATCGACTCGTAAGGCCATTGGCTGCTGACGCTATCGGCTGGGCCGTCTGTCAATCCCCCAACCAAAGCCACTCCTTACATCAAGCCTAGGAAACGGAAGTAAAGCGATGCCACGGCCGCTACTACCAAAAGAGAGTCGCAGCGGTCTAAAAAACCACCGTGGCCAGGCAACAAGCTGCCAGAGTCCTTAAAACCGGTGGAGCGCTTGATCCGCGACTCGACCAGGTCGCCTAATATCCCCATGATGCCAGTGAACAAGCCGCCGACAACCGCCCAGATGATACCGATCTCAAAACTGGGGATAAAAACCAGCAGCGTCCAAACACAGACAGAGCCGATTAGCCCGGCAAAGAAACCCTCGAACGACTTGTTTGGAGAGATTCTCGGAGCGAGCTTGTGCTTGCCGTACTTGGAGCCGAACAGAAAAGCAAAAGCATCGTTGATCCAAACCGAGACAACAACGCCTAAGACCAAAATACCTCCGTATAAGCCGGGAATTATCTCTCGTATACCGATCAATGTCGACAGCAACAATCCCGTATAACAAGATCCGAACAGCGTCAGAGCCACATCGATAAAACGGGCGGGCTGGTATAGCACGTACCAGACCAGCAAGGTCGTCGCGGACAACAAAGTCAGGGTCAGTATGCCGTTGAAGTGCCATAAGAAATAGACGATCGGATAGGCAACAGCTGTAGCGATGCCTATTATCTCGTTAGGAAGGTTAGCATCCGACCGCAACATCCTATACAGCTCAAAAGAGCAGAACCCAGAAAGAGTCGCGCACATGATCACCGTTGTCCAGCGCCCAGTCAGGATCAACGCAATATGGATCGACCCAAAAACAATCGCTGTTATCGTTCTTTTACGCAACTGGCTAGACTTGCTCTCTGGCTCGGCTTGCGCATGCGCAGCAGCTTGGCCTATCCGCTCGGCGTTGGCACGGATACTCTCGCCGGCTTGGCCCTCCTTGTCAAGTTGCGTTTCAAGGCTCATTGGACACACCACCATAACGGCGTTTGCGGTTCTGGTAGGCAAGAATAGCCCGCAGCAGCTCGTATCGATCGAAGTCTGGCCATAAAACTGGGGAGAAGTAGAGCTCCGAATATGCTATTTGGTACAGCAAAAAGTTTGACAAACGGTACTCGCCACTAGTCCGAATGAGCAGATCAGGATCTGGATAAACACCTGAGTCAAGCATATTCGCGAACTGTTCGGCAGTCAGCGAATCGACTTCGTCTATGCTTATCTCGCCCTTTGCTGCCAAGCGGGCCAGGTCCTGGGCGGCCTGGACAATCTCTTGGCGCCCGCCATAGTTCACAGCGATGATCAGCCGCATCCCCTCGTTGTCTTGGGTCTTTTGCACCGATTGTTGGAAAATTCGCCGGGTCGCCTGCGGAAGCATACTTAGGTCACCTATGACTTTGATGCTGACGTCCTCTGCAAAAAGCGAGTCGATCTCCATCGAGAGCGTTGTAGCGAAAAGACTCATCAATGCCTGTACCTCGGCTTTAGGCCGTGACCAGTTCTCAGCTGAGAACGAGTAGATAGTCAAATAGCTGATACCTAAGTCATTTGATGCACGAATCAGCTCCCGTACCGCCTTAATGCCTGCTGCATGGCCTTCGGCACGGCTCATTCCACGCCGGGTTGCCCAGCGTCCGTTCCCATCCATGATTACTGCCAGATGCTTTGGGATGTTGTTGACATCGAAAGCTTTGATATCAATATCGCCTGGCAGGTCAGGAAATATTGTCTCCAAGGTGGTTTTTAACAAAGACTCAGGCAAGTCATACTTCCATTACTTCAGCTTCTTTGGACTGTAAGACTTCGTCAATCTGCTCGATATGGCTATCGGTGATCTTCTGCACTTGGTCCTGGGCTCGTTTGACATCGTCTTTGGAGGCATCCTCTTCTTTGATCAACCGGTCTAGGCGGGTGTTGGCATCACGTCGTTCGTTACGAACCGCAACTTTCGCGTCCTCTGCAATCTGCCGGCATTGTTTGACCAGCTCACGACGTCTTTCTTCAGTCGGAGGTGGGAAAGGCAAGCGGATCACCGAGCCGTCTGATGCTGGAGTTATGCCAAGGTCGGAGGCTTGGATTGCTTTTACGACATCATTGACGATCTGCTTGTCCCAAGGCTCGACCAATAAAAGCTGCGCGTCCTGTGTTTTTATCCCTGCTATTTGGTTTATCGGTGTGGGCGTACCGTAATAGTCAACCATAATCCGGTCAAGCATCGTAGCCGAGGCCCGGCCTGTACGGATAGTGGCAAACTCACCGGACAAGTTGACAACGGTTTTATCCATTTTCTCAGAAGCCCGCTCTAAGATTTCGTCCATTATCTCTTCCTCCTTGACTTGGCTATTAAAAGACCAGCTCAAAACGCTTGTCGCTGCTCCCTTAATAAACCATTGTACCAACAGCTTCTCCGCGCAATACCCTTATCAGGTTTCCTTGCACGCCGATGTTAAAGACTATTAATGGCAGCCGGTTGTCCATGCATAATGATATTGCGGTGCTGTCCATGAACTCCAAGCCTTGGTTCAATACCTCGAGATAGCTGATTCGGTCATACTTTTTGGCCTCAGGGTTCTTGACCGGGTCGGAATCATAGACCCCATCGACTTTCGTTGCTTTCAAGACCACCTCGGCCTCGATCTCGCAGGCCCGAAGGGCGGCTGTGGTGTCGGTCGTGAAATAAGGATTGCCTGTTCCACCGGCAAATATCACGACCCGGTCCTTCTCCAAATGGCGGATTGCCCGCCGACGGATATACGTTTCAGCGACTTCTTGGATCTGGATGGCACTCATCACCCTGGTGACGACATCGAGCTTTTCCAAAGCGTCTTGTAATGCCAGGCAGTTCATCACTGTTGCAATCATGCCGATATAGTCTGCTTGGGCACGGTCCATACCCTCTGTCGACGCAACCAAGCCCCTAAAGATATTGCCTCCACCGACTGTGACTGCCAACTCAATACCAATATCCTTGATCGATTTGATTTCGGCAGCCAGTGCCTTTAATACTTTAGCGTCAATCCCAAACCCTTGGTCTCCTGCAAGATGCTCTCCAGATAGTTTCAAAAGAATCCTTTGGTACTTAAACTCTGACTCTACATTCACAAACTCCCCTTTTCACTAGTCTTGTTTGGTATTGTCTACAGTAACCGTTTTAAAACCTATTTGGATAATTCACATTGCTTGACTAATGATTATATCAAGCAGCTTGGGATATTTTCACAAGAGCCCGAGATTTTAGGATAACTGCTGGAAGTTACATTCGTTTTAGCAATACGGGCAGCACTTTATTGCCAGCTTCATGTATTTTTCATAGTCCCACTTACATGGTGGGCTAACGGCAGAACGCACTCGATACTGGTTAAATCGAGCGTCTGCCCATGGCTGTGCAGACGAGAGGCGCTATTCGGTATTCCTATGTAATCGGTGTTTTGTGGGTCTACAAGTCCCACTGTGAGGTATTGCCCGCAAGCACCCTCAAGAACCAGAAGAACGCATACAGAGGAATGTCTGAGTATGCGTTCTCCAAATATTCTTTAGGAGGAAAAATCAACTATTAATCTGCTGGTTTATTCAAACCCTTGCTCTTAAAAGCAAGCCACATAATGAGACCTAACGACACACCGCCAACAATATTGCCAAGTGTCACAGGTACTAGATTCGCCAAAAACCCCATAAAGTCAAGGCTGGCTATTTTGTCGGCCCCTATGCTGTATAGCTCTGCAGCCTTATCCACATAAGCATCGTTCATCGATGCGAAGAGTCCAGCAAACAGGTAGTACATATTCGCTACGCTGTGTTCGAACCCAGCCAATACGAAAGCCATAATAGGGAACCAGATACCTAGGATCTTTCCAATAATGTCACGTGAGCTGAAAGCCATCAGCACTGCTCCACAGACTAAAACGTTACAAAGCACGCCTGATGCAAAAGCTGTTGCAAAGGGTAGTCCTGCTTTTGTAACAGCAACACGGATTGTAAAGGCGCCTAGCGCTCCGCCTGTATAGGCCCATGTATTGGCAGCAGCAGTGAGGGCTGCAACAATTGCTGAACCGATCAAGTTACCGGTATAGACAACAACCATGTTCTTCAGCCAACCAAGAAGAGTGATCTTGCCCTCCATCAATCCTTCGATCATCAGGCAGTTGCCTGTGAACAACTCGCCACCGACCATCACGATTAGCATCAGGCCAACCGGGAACACAGCACCACAAACAAATCGAGCGACGCCCACATCAGCAATGTTATGCATAGCCACCGCTGAGCAAACAGCTCCAAAAGCAATAAACGCTCCAGCAGCAATGCTGAGAAGCAGCATTTTGAGAATCGGCATGTTGGCCTTGGTGACTGCAGCGTTGATAGCTACGTCGCAGACTTCGGCAGGAGTGTTGTAATTATTCATCCTCTAAGCCTCCAATTAATTAGTACTACGTTGGGCCGCCTCGACAACGTGCTTCATCAACACTGAGGTGGTCACAGTACCAACACCGCCTGGAACAGGCGTGATGGCTTGAACAATACCTTCGACAGCTTCAAAATCGACATCGCCGGCCATATCGCCATCATCGTTGAAATTGATCCCAACATCGATGACAACCTGTCCTTCTGTGAAATATGAGGCATCGAGCATTCTAAAACGCCCAACCGCAGCAATCACGATATCTGCATTCCGAACGACGGCTGGCAAGTCAGCAGTGCGGGAGTGGGCGATGGTGACTGTTGCATTGCGCTCTAAGAGCATCATTGCTGCAGGCTTGCCAATAACTAGCGACCTGCCGACAACGACAGCGTTCTTGCCTTTGCAGTCAACATCGAAATAGTCAAGTATCTCCATACAGGCAGCAGCCGTGCAAGGTGCAAAGCCTGTGTCGATGCCTGCGAAGACACCTGCCAAAGAAAGGTCGGTCACACCGTCGATATCTTTGGCCGGGGTCAACATGTTACGTACCTTGTCTTCATCGATATGCTCAGGCAGAGGCCTAAACATCAAGACCCCGTGCACGCTGTCGTCAGCATTTAGCTTCAAAACCTCGTTGATTAGGGCGTCTTCTGTAACGTCTAAGGGCAACACGACGTTCTTGATTGTGACACCGACTTTCTTTGCCCGTGTGGTAGCGCCTTTTTCATACGTAATATCGTCGTCGCGCTCACCAACACGTAGAATCGCCAGCGTTGGTTCAATTCCTTGCTTTTTTAGCTCGTCAGCATCGTTAGTGATACGCTCATTGAGGGCTTCGACTACTTCAGAGCCTTTGAAAATCATTGCCATACTACCTCCTTTCAAGGTCTTATATGGTCTTTTAAACAACACTAAGGCCTAAACAAAGCTTCCAAAAATGGACATTGCCTAAAAGCAAGCGCCTAGGCTTATATTCGCTTTAAAGCAAAACAACAAGGCCTCTCGCGCCAAAACGGCTTGAACAGCCGTTTTCTTTGTACTAATAACGATGAGTACGGGGCCGGGTTTCTTGTTTCGCCCGACCCCGTATCGAGTCAAGTTATTTGTCAAACCGTGCAGCTACATCAGCGAAAATTGCATCAGCTTTCGCACAGTACTCATCTAGCATAGCATTGGCCTTGACGTTTATTTCCGAAGCGTACTCTCGGTCGGCAAAAGACATGGTGTTGATAAAAACATTCAGGCTTGCAGCCTGCAGGGCAGCCTTACAGGCAATGACGCCGCAACCAACGTCGCTGATTGCTATCGGGGCTCCTTTTGCAGCAAACTGCTCGTGGATGTCAATTGCCTCGCAGCAAGCCTCCATGATTGCCAGTGGCACGCCACAGGCATCTCTTAGGCAAGCTTCCATGACTTCTGCTTTGTAGGCCTTCTGCTCGTCTGTCTCACGAGGCAAGCCATAGGCTTTCGACAGTGGCTCGAACACCACAGCATCTTGGGTCACTAGATTAAAAAGACGTTGTTGAAGCTGGTCCGACTTGTTCTTCAAGTCGATGATATCCTCTTCAACGTCTTTGAACTTCGGCTTGCCGACAGTGAGCGAGCCGACCATGTTTCCCAGGGCCACTCCGATTGCAGCGATCAATGCCGAAGCACCGCCACCGCCAGGAACCGGCTCTTTCGATGCCAAAACCTCGACAAACTCCTCACAAGAGCGTTTAGTGAACTCTACTGCCATTAGAACAGTCCTGAGATCTTGCCAGTGCTATCGACGTCGATCTTCTCGGCAGCCGGTACTGGAGGCAGGCCAGGCATCGTCATAATGTCACCAGTCAGAGGAACAATAAACCCAGCGCCTGCAGAGATCTTCAGGCTACGGACGGTGATCTTGAAGCCTTTTGGAGCACCAAGCAAGTCTGGATTGTCAGAGAAGCTGTATTGGGTCTTGGCCATGCAGATCGGCACGTTGGCAAAGCCCAGCCTGGTCAGTTTCCTAGCCTGGGTCTTGGCTGTGCTGGACATCTCGATGCCATCAGCATGGTAGATGCGCTTGGCGATAGCTTCGATTTTCTCCTCAATAGAAAGGTCTAAGTCATATGAGAACTCGAAGTTGTTTGGTTGCTCGCAAAGACGGACGACTTCTTCGGCCAAAGCGATTCCGCCTTCGCCACCCTTTGCCCAGACTTCGGACAGAGCAACGTTGACGCCAAGCTCACGGCACTTGTCTTCGACTAACTGAAGCTCGGCAGCAGTGTCGTTCGGGAAAGCGTTGATCGCAACAACAGCCGGAAGCTTGTAGACTTGGGTGATGTTCTCAACGTGTTGAAGCAGGTTCGGAAGGCCTTTTTCGAGTGCATCGAGGTCTTCTTCGTTCAAGCTGTCCTTGGCCTTGCCGCCATGCATCTTCAGAGCACGTACGGTCGCGACAATGACGACTGCGTCTGGTTTTAAGCCAGCGAAACGGCACTTGATGTCAAGGAACTTCTCCGCACCAAGGTCAGCACCGAATCCAGCCTCTGTAACAGCATAGTCGCCAAGCTTGAGGGCGATCTTGGTAGCCATAACGGAGTTGCAGCCATGGGCGATATTGGCGAATGGGCCGCCATGCACGAAGGCAGGGGTTCCCTCGAGGGTCTGGACAAGGTTCGGCTTGAGAGCGTCTTTGAGGAGGGCTGCCATGGCACCCTGGGCATTCAAGTCGCCAGCAGTGACAGGCTGACCTGCGTTGTTATAGCCAATGATCAGGCGGGCGCAACGCTCTTTAAGGTCGTCAAGCGAAGATGAGAGGCAGAACACTGCCATAATCTCAGAGGCAACGGTGATGTCGTACCCGTCCTCACGCGGTACGCCGTTGGAGCGACCGTTCAAGCCATCAACCACAAAGCGGAGCTGACGGTCGTTCATGTCGACACAGCGGCGCCAAACGATATTGCGGGTGTCGATGTCTAGTGCGTTGCCTTGGAAGATGTGGTTGTCGATCATTGCAGCCAGCAAGTTGTTGGCAGCACCGATAGCATGGAAGTCACCGGTGAAGTGAAGGTTGATATCCTCCATTGGGACTACCTGGGCCCAACCGCCACCAGCTGCTCCGCCCTTAACACCAAAGACCGGGCCTAGTGAAGGCTCACGCAAAGCAACAACAACGTTTTTGCCGATCTTGGTCATTCCGTCAGCCAAACCAACGGTTGTGGTGGTTTTACCTTCACCAGCTGGAGTCGGTGTAATGGCTGTGACCAGGATTAACTTGCCGTCAGGCTTGTCAGCAAAGTCATTTAGGATGTTGTAGTCAACTTTGGCTTTGTAGTTACCATAAAGCTCGAGATACTTCTCGTCGACACCAGCAACATCAGCGATCTCCGTGATCTTCTTTGGTGTTACCGACTGCGCTATCTCGATATCCGACTTAATTTCTGCCATTTACGTATCCTTTCTGTTAACTGACACTAATGTGCCCTTTGTCAGGGTGAAGAATCACCCAATCTGTCAGGTGGCTAACCACCCTCCGTTCCCGACGAATTCTCCCACTTGGCTTGTTACCGGCCTTGTTGGCCCGCTTTGGCCCAGTGTCTTGACCTCGCCACTTAACTCCCTGGTAAACCAGGCTTTCTTGTTATCCCTCATTTTCATGGGGATAAAATCACCAACGGATCCAGGCTGCCTGCCTAGATCCGTGTTGATTCTAAAACTAGCCGAACAGGCCTTCACGGTATGCGGACAGGTACTCCATGCAATACTCGTCGTTGCCAAGCAAGGCCTCGGTGGCAAACATTGTCGCCAGCATGTCGCGGCTCAATGGATCCATGATGGCGCTGTCCATCCCGGCTGCCATTGCCAAGCAGAGGAACTGGGTATTGATAACTTTGCGGAAGGGCATGCCAAACGAGATATTAGAGAGCCCTGAAGTGAAATGCACAGCCGGATGCTCGGCCTTGATCAAGGCGATTCCCTCGGTGAAGTTCTGCAAAGACTCGCCCTTGGTGGCAAGTGTTGTCACCAGCGGGTCGATAAAGAGACGGTCAGCGCTAATGCCATAGGTAGCAGCCAGCTCGACCATTTGGGTGGCAATAGCCAGTTTGGTGGGCGGGTCGTCAGGAATGCCGTCATTGTTGCAGGTCAGTGCGACTACGTTCCACTGGGTGTCGGCGATGATCGGGAAGATGACCTCGCATTTGCCCTCTTCCATCGAGACCGAGTTGATCATTCCCTCGTCTTTTTGCCGGCCGGTAGCCTTCTCCTGGACATAGTAGAACATGTCTACCAGCATTTGCGGGTCCGAGCTGTCCAGGCACAAGGGGGTGTCGACGACGCTTAAGACGGTGTCGATCAGCCAAATCAGGGTCTCTTTTTCGATCTCAGGCGCCACACCGGCACAAATATCGATGTAGTTGGCACCGTTTTCGGTCTGCCCGATGGCAACCTTCTTGATGTACTCGGCATCTTTGGCGTTGATTGCTTGGAGGGTCCTCGGGATAAAACCATTTATCTTCTCACCAATTATTATCATGTAGTACTCCTTCCATTAGGGTTTCGCTGCTTACTCTTTTTATTCTTGTAGTTCTGCGCTTGCAACATCGATGCTTGCACCCCGTGAGCCACGTGGAGCTAGAAAGATGCGTTTAGCTGTATTGTCACGCTTGTGCGTGTAGCTGCTCCAGCCTGAAGTCTCATTGAGCGCCCAGTCGTTCGGCACGGTTATGAAACTGTCCAGCTTATAAAGCTCGTTGTATTTTTTCAGGCGGTGGTAGGCTTTAAAGTAGATGCAGTAACGTTGGTTGGGATAGACCTCGCACCAGCCGTCGACTGTCCCGCCACACGGGCCGTTGCGCTGCTGCTTCGGGCAGCGGCTCATCGGGCAAGTATAGATCGCCGGCTCGAGCCCGCAATCGCCGCAGTCTTGGCAATGGTAAAGCACAGTCTTAGCGATATGCTCAATGAAGTGGCTGCGATGGACGCCTTTCTTCCTCTCCCGCCAATCCATCACGTTGGCCAATATCGGGAAGAACATCTTGTCCTCGGTCAGCACCAAATGGTGGAATATCCGGGAGATGCCATAGACCGCCATGACCTTGCGGTTGCGCACACGCTCCGGACGGGACGACTCGACATGCTTGTTCAAGCCTGTGGCCTTCCCGTCAGGCCCGACTTCTGCCTGATAGTAGTAATAGCCATTAGGGTCACCATATGACAGTTCTTGGGCAAGCTCACGCCATTGGTCTTTTAGCTCCTCGGCAGTGTCCAAGATATAGTTGAACCCTTCGACATCGATCCCAAAGCCGCCGATATGAACACCAGCATAGCCAAGGCCCTTGGCAATAGCGGTCATCTTCGCCGCGCGCAGGTACCGCGCCGACTTGCCCTTATCCTCCTCTTTGGCCTCTGCCTCCAACTTGGCCATCAAGTCGTCGTTGATGTAACAGCCAGCTATGACGTTTTGCCTCATCAGGCGGGCAGCACCGGGGTTTAACAAGAAGATATTGGCTATCAGCGGAACGTTATACCCGTTGTCTTCGAGATACCATTTAAGCTCTTCCATCTTACGGGTGTCATACCCGAGCTGGGTGATGACGAACCTTGCTCCAGCGATGACCTTCTTCTCCAATTTATAGTATTGGGGGATAAGCTCACCCTCCAAGTACTTGAAGGGGTTTACCACTACCCCAGGCAGGAAGTTGGCTGCTTCTTCATGGCTTACTTTGCCACGGCTTTCGACAGCAAGACCGGCATTGAAGTCGTTTGCCATCTGCACCATGTGGATGGGGTCGAGGTCATAGACTGGGCGGGAAATCCCGTTCCAACCACTTTGTTGATAATCGCCAGTCATCAAAAGCAGGTTCTCCATACCCCACCTTTGGAGCATGTAGAATTGGCTTTGAATTTGATTGCGGCTACGGTCTTTGCCGGTAAAGTGGATCAAAGGGGTGATCCCCCTTGACTGGAGATCGGCAGCGAAAGAATCTGCCAAAAGCGCTGGATTCCCACTGGGGTTATCTGTAACAGAGATAGCATGAACCCTCCCTGTTGCCCAGACTTCTTCTGCGATTTTAAATTCGTGTTGTTGGTTTGATTCGTTAGCCCCCCGACCGGGGATGACCTCACAAGTTACAACGAACTCGCCTTTCTCTATTGCTTCTCTCATCGGATTGCTCATACGCGGTCTCCTGTCCTTCGCGGGTACAGTATTTAGCTAGTTATTGCAAATATAAAATTATACGGGTAAGCAATTGGCGGGCAAGAAGCATATTTTATTCTGTGCATTCTGTCCTTTCTTACTCAGTGCAATGTGCATTTTATACTTTTCGCAGCTAAAACGGTTAATCACTCTGCACACGGTAGCAAAAAAGCTTCGGTTGAGTGCAGTTTTTCACAATATATGTGCATTATGACACACAGCAATACGGCTCTACAGACCGGTCTCTGACTGATGATAACTGAGGCGGTCCCTATCACAATACAATACCGAAGTACTCCTTTAGGACTTCGGCCCTAAGCGTTGGGTCGGACACGTCGATTTCTGTTGTCACGTCGTTCGACTTCAGCTTGAACAGGTCATCGGACATCAAGGCGTGTCCGTCCCGGCGACGGAGGTTGACTGTCCTGCTCGTGACAAAACGTGATTCGGGATGTGTCGAAGTGTAGTAGTTGGCTTGTACGAAATCCACCTCGTACTGGGGGACTTCCTCAAAAGAGACCAGGCTCTGCTCTTCTCCCCCGTCGTTTAGACGGCTGATGTACCAAGTGTTCTCGCGGTTGCCCAGCTCGTGGTCGACCTCGCCGTAGGTGAGCCTGAAGCTACCGCCCAGCCAGTCTGTGAACACTCCGGCTTCCAACAAGATGCTCGACGCCGGCTGGGGGCCGCCAAAGCTGACATCAGCCATGTAGCGTTTTGTGATGCCTCCGTCGTCGATATGGACGGCGGTAATGCGGTGCGAGCGGGGCCGGATGTTGTTTTTAAGGGGAAAGATCCGCGCCACGTGGGCCTGGGTCTTAAACCCCAGTGCTTGAAGCAGGCTGTTAAAGCTTTTGTTCAGCTCGAAACAATAGCCGCCGCGATTGTGCAGGACGATTTTCTCAAACAGCTTCAAGGTGCCCAGCTCGACCGGCAGGCCCAAATCGTAAATCTCTAGGTTTTCAAAGGGAACTGTGATCTGATGAGCGTATACGAGCCTGTCGAGCAGCTCCAAGCTCGGCTTTAAAGGGCTTCTTTGCTGGCCCTCGCTTAGCCAGCTGTCAGAGAAGGCTTTTGCATCCTCAGGCAGGCCGATCCGCTCTAAGTACAATGCGACCTGCTCAGGGGTCAGCTCTACGTATAGGTCTTCAAACATCGATCCTCCGATCATAGATGCATACCAGGACGAACTTGCCCGGCAGTCCTAGTTCGTCGTCCTGTTGGGCAAGGCTCGGGCTTCTCCACATGTATTTATAAGACTATGCCAAAATAGCTTTCCAGCACCTCGGCCCGTACGTTGGGGTCCGATACATCACGTTCCAGCGGTTCTTGGCCCTCGGCGACCAGGCGAAACAGGTCGTTGGTGATCGAGGCATGCCCGTCGACCCGGCGCTGGTTGACGACGACGTTAGAGACGAAGCGGGACTCGGGGTGGGTGGAGGTGAAATGGTTATGGGGAACAAAGTCGACCTCGTACTGCTCTTGCTCCTCAAATGCTACCAGTCCGAGTGCATCACCGTCGTCGTTGATCCGGTACAAGACCCAGGTGTTTTCGCGAATGCCCTGGTCGTGATGGACTTCTCCATAATTGAACCGGAAGGTCTTGTCGAGGAAATCGGTGAAGGTGCCGGTCTTCAAAGGCACAGCTTGGGCAGGCTGGGTCCCTCCCGAGCTGACGTCGCTGAAATAGGGCTCTACGCCCTTGCCTTCGTCTAGGTAGACAAGGTTGATGCGGTGCACGCGAGGCCTCAGATAGGGAGACGAGAAAATGCGGCCTACATGGGCCGTCGTCTTGTACCCTAGTCCTAATAGCAAGCTATTAAAGCTCTTGTTCAGCTCGAAACAATAGCCGCCACGACGGCGGGTGACTATCTTGTCAAAGAGGTACTCGGTGCCTAGCTCGACGCCTTTGCCTTCCAAAATGATGCTCAGGTTCTCAAAGGGCACAGTGATCTGATGGGCATAGATCAGTTTGTCTAAGAGCCTCAAGTCTGGCTTTAGCCCGAGCTCGCCGGCTTGTAGGCCATCGTCCTCGCGAAACAGCCCTGCCTCTTCGACAAGCCCGATCCGCTCAAGGTAAAGCGCGGTTTGTTCGCGGGTCAATTGCACGGTCAAATCGTCATACATGTCTCCTCCTGCTCCTCTTTTGGTAAAGCCTCGCCGGGGGGATCAAGCAACCGAGTGCTGTCTTCCACACAGCAGGCGCGCTTGCCCCTGATCAAGCAAGCTGGTCGCACTGCTCAAACGACTAGCAGGGCGTGTTAGCAGACAGTGTATCAGGCTTCCATCATGTATAGGGCGACAAGGGTTTGCAACCGCACGTCCGGGTCACCCTCGAAATCCATGCGTGTGATGAACTTAATCTGCGAGATCTTGGCAGTCAGCGTATTGCGGTGCAAGAAAAGCTCGCGGGCCGCTGAGGCGATACGCATATCATGCTTCAAGAAAACACTGAGGATATGCAGCATGTTCGTCTCGTACTTCTCGTCGTAACGCTTTAGTTGGATAAGCCCACGGGGGATGATCGACTCCAAGGTCGTCGTGTCCTTGCAGACGCTGACGATATAGTCCATAAAATAGTCTTCGAAACGGTAATAAGGCCTGGCACCGTCACGGACTGGGCCCAGCTCGCAGGCAGCGACAGCCAGCCGGTACTGGTTGGTCAGGCCCCAAAAACCATTGAAGATGTTGCTGACGCCGATGTAGACGTTGAGTTTCTCCAGCTCGCTCGATATCAGGTCGAGCGTTTCTGCCTGGGACAAGATGCTATGGTCTGCGTTGATGATAAAAACCATTCGATGCTGATGCACAGTGTATATAGCCTGCGACGTCTTTGTACAGGTGTATTTGGCAGCTGCTGCCAACAGACCGTTTGGGTACAAGGGGTTTAAGGGGACTGCGGCTATACAGTAGTAGGCATTGTCAGTTCCCCAGGCAATGCTTTTTAAGGCAGAGTCCGTCTCTTCCAGCACAGTGACCTGGTTGTCAAGGAGCTTATGTACCTGCACGTCCAAGAGCTTGGGGGCAGAGGTGTTCCATTCTTCATGAAAAGTCATGCCATTGGCGATGAAGTCTGCCAGTAGCGTAATCAAGGTCATGTCGCGGTTGGTAAAGGTACCGCCGATCTCGTCGAAAGACAATGTGCCGACCAGGCGGTTCTCGATGAAAATGTTCTGGTTCAACGTGCGATAGCCGCTGGGGGTAGGCAGGACGAACGGAGTTGTGTAGGAGTAGGCTTTTTCCTGAAAGCGTTCTAGTGCATAGACGCCAATCGAGGGGTTGTTGTTGTCGAGCACCGGGTTTTGATAGCCCTGCGGCAGGTCATATGCATCCTCGTCGATATTTGCGAATATCGTCTGCATATGCGAGTCGATCAGATACATCGGCCTGCGGATAATCGGTGCTGACAGCTCAGCCAGCCTTTTCAAGCGTTTTTTCGATATAAGGGCTTTTTGGATATGGTTCTCCCATAGCTCGTACATTGAAAAATGCTCCACAATATCGCTGAACAGTTTATTTAGTGACACCTGTTTGTTTACCCATAATAAGTTTACCTGCTTATCAAGTAAGGCTCGAGGTGGATCCCCGATAACGACCAGAGAGCTGTTCTCAACGATGTTCTCGATACTTGCTGCATCCAAGGTAGCTGCTTCAACGATATAGAGTAGGCTGCGTTTTGTTCTTTGGGCGTCAAATAGTGCAGGAAACCTCAGTCTTCTTACCGGATAGTCTTCAACTAAACGGGACTTTGGTTTATAGGCTTTCAGGTCCTCGACAATGACATGCAGATTTACTTCCATGTAAGCTCCTTGTCGACTCTGGCTTTATACAAGCAATGGTTTCAGAGGGATAATCTGTTGGTATATATTGTAAATGTGCAAAGTGTATAAAATCAAGGGTTAATGAAGCATTTTTTACACATCTCTGCACGTAGGCATTTTTTGCATCTTTCATGCTTGCTTGGTAATGGTTTTTCGATGTGCTGCTGTGACTATCATACATGACAAAAACAGTGCGTAAAGCACTTCATCGTACTCGAGAATACCTTGACGCCTGTACCCCAGGCGATATATTTATCAGTCCACCCATTACTTCATAAAGCGAGGTATCGATTGTGAAATAAAGCATATTCATGTATCATGTCTGTTTGTCCGTGCGCCGTTACCGCAGCTGGATAGAGGGCTTGACTACGAATCAAGATGTCGCAGGTTCGAATCCTGCACGGCGCACCATGAATCCTGCACAGCGCACCATTAACGACTTGCCTGCGAACAGTTTTAGCTGTTCGTTTTTTTACCTATGTTTTAGGTGGCTAAGTACCAGTAAAGGTCGGTCAACACTAAAGATCCAATAATCATCAGGCCCAGCATTAGCAATCGTCGCTCATACTCTCATGAATTGGCCTGCAGCGATCTGGCTTTGGTAAGGCAGATCAAGGAGGTCTATATTATAATGTGCTTTATACGGTTTTGCTTTTTTAGCAAAACATGTATGGAGCAAGCAGTTAGACGAAGCCAATGGCTTAAATGAAAAAGACAGTCAAGCCTCTTACGTATTGCTTTGGCTTATTGTTTTTGTTAGGTCAGCTATGAGACGAGGACGGGCAATGAAAGCTAAACACAAGAGATGGTTGGTTATGGCAGTCTTTGTACTGTCAATGACGGCTTTGCTTTTGATAGTTGGGTGCTCTCCCAAAGCAAACACTGTCGATAAGGCACCGGACGAACCATCGATTCAACTACCCGATTGGACAATCAACACCAACTGCCTGTCGTGCCATGCTGTCGAGGTTGACAGTATGTCAGACGACTCGTCTCCAGCATCTGCGCATGCTAGTCTTGCTTGTGTCAGCTGCCATACAGATGCAGACGGCAACCTAAGCAAGGCGCATGCCAATTACTCAAGCGCAAAAGACCCTGACAAGCTTAAAATGACAACGATCCCAAGCGACACATGCGTCGGGCGGGGCTGCCATGACTACGAGGCCCTCACTGTGGCTGGAGAGGGCTCGACCGTCTACGATCAGACTACTGGGCAATCGCTGAACCCCCACGATCTACCAAACGGGGACGTCCATTACCAGTCTATGAAATGTGCCTCATGCCATAAAATGCATGGCTTGGTAGATGGCATCAGTAAGACTGCAACCGAGGTTTGCAATAACTGCCATCACGATAATATCTTTGAGCCCTGTAGTGATTGTCATGGGGATGAGAACTAGCATATACAGCTTGACACATAATGAATAAGCATTGACCGGGCGGTTTTTTATAAAACCGCCTTTGTTTTATTAAAGCATAGCTTAACGATGGATTGGCATCTGGACGGTCAAGCTCGCCTGCTGACCCTCCTTGTCGACACTGTCCTCACGCGAGTCCCCGACTGCCCTGATTGAAGCCTTGCTTGCCTCCGCTTCTGGCGACGCCTTTTCCTCTGCCACATCATCAATAGGGTTACAGCAATCGATGTCAGCATGATTGCACTCGAGCCGATAGCGGCAGCAAGGACCAACTTGTCAACCGAGGTGTCTGAAACAGCTTGGATGGAGCTTCTCAGCTCGGGCACGTACTCCACCCGTGTGCCGCGGACCAACAAGCGGTGGGAGTTGACCCCATATGGCGTACAGGTCAAAAGCGTGCAGTAGTCTTGGTCGGTAAAGCACTTCAAGTCGTCGGTGATGTTTGGCTCGATGATCTTTATCTGGTCTACCTGATAAGCCAAGATGACCCCAAGGACATGGATGTAGAACATGTCCCCTACCTCCATCTCGGTCAGGTCGGTGAACATTTTCGCATGGGTCAGGCCGGTATGGCCAGTGATCACAGTATGCCGGGTCGGCCCGCCGATCGGCAGGGTCGAGCCTTCCAGGTGACCTACGCCCCTGTTTAGTACCTGCGAGCTGGTACCATGATAGATCGGCAGATACACAGATATCTTTGGGATCTCCACATAGCCCATGGTGCCATTGACGTTTAGCGCCCTCCGGTAATTCTCCGGCATAGCAATACCGGTGCCTTCCAAGAAGGGGTCATGCACTGGAGAGCCTGTCAGGTCCTGGTTGTACAGCTCGGCTTCGTCCCAAATCTCCTGAAGGGCTTCGTCGTCCAAGCTGTTCAGGGCTTCCGAGTAGCCTCGAATAGCCCGCGAGCCATTCTTCTCTGCGAAAAAGTTGCTTATCGAGGGATACACGAGCAGGCTGACTCCGACAAGCACCATGACCAGGCTGACAGCTACTTTTTTCATCTACATCCTTTATAAATCATATACGGAGAAGGACAGCCGAAGAACCCCAGTGCCATATGCAGTCAATGGGGCTCTTCGGTTTATAAATCAAACAACGCCTTATTTACCAATCAATTACAGGTAAAAGCAGGCTGGCATAACTTAATTAATGCTCTTTTTAGTCTTCTTTTTTGAGGTGATGCCTACCATCACAGCGGTTCCGATCAGAGTCACACCGACTACTGTAAAGACCACTGTGCCGATTCCACCGGTACTAGGAAGGGTAAATCCCTTGGTGTTCTCCACCTCGCATAAATATACATGGTTGCTCTCGTTGCCTGTAAAGGTCACGACGATAGACTTGTCCAGCAGGTTGTAGCTATCTGGAGCCTGGGTCTCGACGATGTAGTAGGTCTGGTATGTCTTCACACCAGTAGTCAAGTTCTTTGTGTATTCAAGCAAACCCTCAAAGCGGGCTACAGCAGGCTCGCCGGTTGATGGAGATAGCGGTTTTGCTACATATAGCTCGAGGATAGCTAAGTCGTAATCTGCATGGCCGTAGTCATAGAGTACCTTGGTGGTTGGATGGATCTTTAGGAAGCGGCCAAGTCGAGCGTTTTCTGCGCTGGTCGCAATCATGAACTCTGAGCCTTCTAGCGGGGTATTGTTCTCATCGACTTTTTCAATCTCGATAGCAGCTGTATGGATCTCAGTGACGCCTGGCGGGTTCTTACCTTCAAAATAATCACCGTTGTGGTTTCTGAACTCGACGACGCCTTGGTTATAGACGGTATAGCCCGGCTTGTCTAGTATCGTGGCATTCACTGTGGTATTAAATGACACAATCACGAATTCAAAGTTCTCGGCAAGGTAGTCACGTCCTGTCGGGGTGAACTCAACAGACAATGTGCGAGTTGGAATATCATAGTCAACTGTATAGTAAGTCTGGGATACAGTAGCATATGTGTTTGTTCCAATCAGCGTTCGTACACTTACACTGTTCGGAACATAGTCAAGAGCCGCGTCCAGTATGTCATAAATATCAAACTGATTACTGTCGAAAATATCATCAGGAATGGAGACTTTGATGGAGAAGCCTACAACATCGCCGACCACTACAGCGTCATTGGTGGTGACTTCTTTCTCCACAGTCAACCCTGTGTTTTTCGGATAGACATGCACGTTTGTTAACCAGCCGTCACCGTCTGGGTTGGTCATCGGCACAGCCACCAGGAAGGGAGCGCAGGGCGAACTGATGAACAGCTCCTTGGTCGGATCGCTAGCATCATAGATGTTGATTGTCGTTACAGTGTTCTCCACTACCAGGTAGATGCCTTGGTCAAGACCCGGAAACTGCGCTACGCCGTCTCCGGTGGTTGTAGCGCTAATAGGTGCTTCTAACTCATATGTTTCAATTAGGCTAGAACCGTCCGCTTCCCATACTTCTAAGGAGAAGTCTCCGCTGTCTTCGACTAGGACATAGATCATCCCAGCTGGAGGCGCACCGTCTGTTGTATCGACTTTGTAGACATCGAACACAACGCCGTTAACTGCAACCACTGATTCAGGCCAGTCAAAGGTGTCCCAGCCCACCCAGTCTTCGATATCTGTCCCGTCGTTTGGCAGCTGTTCGATAGGTATGCCTATATATTTGTGTATAAATAGGTTACCCTCTTCTGGTGGTAGTTCAGCCATCGCCGGCACTACAACCATCAAAGACATGATTGCAACCAAGACAACAGCCAGGCCCCTTAATAATGTTTTCTTTCGCATACTTTGTTTCTCCTTGCTTGTCGTTTGCCAAACACCTTTGTCTGGCAGCTTAAAACTTGTTGTTTTAGTTTCTACAATGCTTCTTCGTTGTTTAAATCGTATTCGCAACTTAATGTATCGCCTTGCGGCCTGCAAAGCCCGGTTTAAGCCTCCTTCCCCTTGCGTTTGTTAGGATGGCAATAATTATTCCGTCCCCGATATATATTAAGCCAAGCATTGTAAGTACAATTAATCCTGGCCCGCCTGCCAGGGGCATCACCATCAGCGGGTAATTGGGCAGCATCAGTTCGCCTTCTGAGCCGGTCTTAAAAGCAGGGGGCAGGCTGATCGAGTCGCTGTCTGAGGGCCCACGTGCTGTAATAGTTATGTCAAAGCCAGTATCGATCACAACAAGCCACTGGCCATGTGGGATCTGGTAACCCTTGACAGTCCCTAACTCGACGAGCATATATGTTCCTGGCTTAAGGTCGTCGAAGTGGACATACCCTCCGATACTGCTGACAGCGGCATAGTTATCGCCCCAGCAGTTGTCAGGGTCGTCGGTGACCATCCAAGAGTGGTCGCTGAGGTTCTGGTGGCTTGGGTTAGTGCATTCGTAGAGGCCGAAAGCCACATAGGTCAGCGGGTCGTCGTGCTCATCCACCTTGGTAAAGTCGAAGGTAGTGCGTGTCTTCACCTCGTGATAAGTCCTAGTGGTTTCTATAGCGTAAATGTTTGAATAATAGAGGGTGGCGTAGTTGATGAACTCCATAGCATCGTCAGCGTCTTCTACTGTTGTAGTTATTGTGACAATAGTCTCGCCCATCGGCAGACCGCCGAACCAGTCCCAAATGCAGACTCGGTCAACAGGATCAAAGAAGAAGTCGGTGGTGTGTGCGCTCATATTGTTGATGTCGTGGTCAACATATAAAAGGCCAGCTGGCAGCCTGTCCATTAGGGTAAAGGTTACATCATTGTACTCGATATATCGGTTGTCGATGATGATCTCGTATACCAGGGTATCGCCGACCTTAACCCGCTGGTAGGCATCCTCGCTACCGTTTAAGGGTTGCAGAAACAATGCGTCATTAATATAGGCATTTTTTTCTGGCTGCTCCACATAAAGGAAGGTTACTTTCGTTGTTTTCAGCACATTCTCAATAAGCAGGTCGGGCAACTGGGCATGAGGGGTCACGTCCACTATCATGCTGTCATCGATACGGTAGCCGTAATAGACATAGTTGATGCCGTTTGCCTGGACATATTGCAGAGGGATGCCATCGTCGTGGTAATAGGATTCTCCTGGTAATAACTCATGTATATTTCCATCATGTACTATGTCGACAACCACATCCTCATGCATGAACTCCCGGAAATAGTCGATAACGAACACACGATCATATGTCGTATGATAAGTAGAGTTGGTCTGGGTCTGGAAGCCGTTTATGTCAAGCACGGCTGCTGTATTGATATAGGTCGCTGGGAAGTTGTTGATGTCGAATGTAACTTCTACCTCGAACTGAAGCGTGACAGGTCCATCGTTCACATTTGCCAGGTTCCAAACGATCATATTGGTATCTGCATTATAGACTCCGTCATAAGTGATAGAGGAGATGTTAACCTCAAGGCCTACTGGCACAAAGTCAGCAACAATTGTGCCGCGGTTTGGCCCAGTTGGTGCCAGAACCTGAAAGTCGTCTTTGATTTTTGTCAGTGCATCCTGGTAGCTAGTACCGTCGAGAACTTTAGTAAAGCCCCAACCTGACTGGCCAGCTGGAGATAGGTAATCAATCATCAGTTTATCATGCGGCTCTAATGAGTACTCCATGTTGCCACCAACAAGATTGCCTAAGTGGTCGAATCGGACCGTCTGGAGGATAAGTGTTGGTAGAGAACTAAGTAACCTATCAACTTGAAAAGGAAAGCGATCAACCCACCTGGAAGCAGATACTTGAAAATCAGAAATAAAAACGATGACTGGTGTTCGGGTACTAGCATTATCACCAGCAGGTAGATTGGTGAAAGTTCGAGGTTTAGGTATCTTTGCACCGCCTGCTGAACCACCAAATGACATACTGGTTGCTCCAGCCATTTTATACCGAGCGGCAGCTAAGAACTGTGCTAAGTCCTCCGTGTGGTTTTCAGGTAATGTGTTGGTAAAAGCGTTTACGATATCAGCTCTACCACCGCCCCAATAATCAAAACTGTTCATGAAATCTGTGTCATATTGTATGAACGAGTTAGCAGGGTTCCCAGTCATACCTGTAGAGTTCATTGCCAATACAGCAACTCGGCTGCCATCATAATTGTTCATGATCTCATCAAACATATCCAGCATCACATCTAGCTCGTAGTCACGTGCAGAGCGATAGCCGGGGCTGCCGACAGTTGAGCCGTACATACGTCCATTGAACATCGAATCTGACCAGTCTAAGAGGAAGAGCACGTCGTAGCGGACGTCTGATGTTCCAACTTCCCGTTGGTGCATAAAATCAATGGTGTAGCGGATTTTCGATTGAGGTACGATAATAACCGGGTCTGTTGCTGTACCGTTCTCAGCGACAGAATTGCCATTGACATAGGCGTTCTTCTGGGGCTGGACGACATAGAGGTAGGTGACATCTGTGGTTAGAATGACGCTGTCAATTAAAAACATCGGTAATAAAAAGTGTTGCGTAATGTCGATATCACCATTATCGATCCTATAGCCATAATATGAGTATGTGATACCACCCTCGACAATCGTTTCTGGCGGTATACCGGCTGCCGGAGCATAAGGGTCACCCCGTTCGATATTCAGCTGGTTGCCGTCGAGGCTGCTGTCAAGGATATGGGACTCATTTCCAAACTCACGGAAGTACTCGGTCAAGATAATCCCGGGGGATATGTGGTAGGTGCTGTTGCTTACCTTGCTCGTGCCGTCACTGAAGATGGCTATAGCAGAATTGACAAAGAGCATCGACTCTGCCTTGACCACAGCCTGGAAGGAGACTGTTACCTCTTCTTGAGCGTTGCTGGATAGATCCCATAGAATTGTATGGGCAGAAGCGTTGTAGATACCATTATTGCTGACACTGGAACCTATGACCTCCAAACCTTCAGGTAGGAAGTCAATAAGCGTCGTTCCATTGCTCCCGGTGACTTGCATGTGGCTGAGCAGGTTGTTTCCGATCAATGTCGCAGCGTTTGAAACAGTTGTTGTGCTCGGGATGGCACTGAAGTCCCAATTCGGACGATCTGCTGTGATCACATATGTATTCATATGATTATCGTAGACTGAGCTTCCGTAAACGTAGTTGAGCGTATGGTCCAAACGGACGGTATAAAGGATGCCTGAAGGGAAGGCTCCTTCAAAATCGTTTGCCTTGTACTTTAATGTTTCCGACCAATATGGGTAGCCTGAATTATTATTGGAATTTGACTCTGTCGCCTGATAATCTGAGATTAGCACGATCACTGGGATATGGTTGGTAGGTTGGAGTTCTGTCAGCCTATCCATAGCATACTGGATATAAGCGCTTGTATCGGTGTATAGCGTGGGATTACCTTCGTTATGGTTAAAACCTGCCGCAAAAGTACTTTGATTAAACGAGTCTGAGTTCATGAAGCCTGTTTGGTCATAGGCGCTTACATTTGCGACGTTGTTATAATTAGGCCCGCTGGCATATACAGCTACCGCTGCGACCCGGCTGCCTGGGTAGTTGTTCAGAACACTAGCGGCAAGGATAGGTGTTATCTGTTTTGCATACCAACGAGCGTTACCACCGTTCATATTGCCCATCATCATATTTTGCTGCCAGTCCAACACGAAGATCACGTCATATGCCGGGCTGCCAGCTCCGTCCTGCTTGATGTTCGAGACGGTTACCTCGAAGTCGATCACCTCGTTGATATCAACCAGTATCGGATCGTTCTCACTGCCGTTTTGGGGGTAGCTAATACCTCCGGTATAGGCGTTCTTCTCCACATATGGCTCGAATGGCTGCTCTTCGTATACCAGGTAGATGTCAATATCAGTAGTGATGTTGGACACGGTTATCGGCAGGCTGGTGTTGGGAGAGCCGCCCAGCCCCAGCTGCCAGAACTGGTACTCGTACCCCCTGATGTCTTGGATGTCGGTGTCTGGAAGGGTAAAGGTGTCATTATCAGCTACGTTGTATGTCCTGGTCGTCGGGTCACCGATGTGGCTCATGTCTGAACCGTCGACATAGTGCACTATAACAACGTGGCCAGGCGGCGTCGATTGGTCATAGACCAGGTAAATATCGTGGTCGGCTATAACATGGCTCAGGCTGACTGACCCGCTATTGTTGCTGCCGGTCGGGTTGTCCAGCCTCCAATTACCGGTGTACTGCCAACCGCTGAAGTTCGGGATGTCCGAGGAATCCAAGGTGATGGACTCGTCATATGGCACATTGTAGGTAGTGGTGTACTGGGGCTGGACCGGGACACCGGCGTTATCGACATAATGGACAGTCACCGTTTGCGAGACTCCAGCGGCCCTCACCCAGAAGGCAGGGGCTCTGGTGCAGGTCTGGCCGGCGCAGTCGGCAGCGTCAGCGATGTAGCCTTGGCCGTTGTTGTTGAACTCCCATACCCAAACATTGCCAGTGCCTTTTGTCCGCAGCCACACGTGGGAAGCCGTCGTCCCGCCTCTAGGCCAATGGGTAAGCATTGGCGAGCGTACTGGGTAGGCTTTGCCCAGGTTCCAGTTGATCATGTCTTGTCGGCTCAGGGCGAAGGCGATGTCTACAGTCTGTGTCGTGGAGGAGGCCAGGGTCAGAGGCAGTCTCGGCTCTGACGTAGCTGTCAGAGAGGAGTTGTTGCCAAGGTCTGGTACCAGTATCAAGCCCCGTAAGAACGGATTCAATTGACCTATGTCTCCCATGTAGTATTCAGTCATGAAGGCTTGCAGGTCCGAGCCACTATAATTGTTGGTCGGCCCAAAGTGGCCAGGCAAATCACCACCACGCCGTGCCAGTAAAAGGCACCGGTTGGCGCCGCTGCCATATACCCTGACAACCACAAAGCTCTCATTACCGAGATCAATCACGCTGTCCACTTGGGCATTGGCTAGGGTAGCGAGTATGCCTGTGCCGCTGGTAATGCCGGCAGCCGGCTCGATGCCTTGGGGTGATCCGATGCCGTCGGCATCATCCCCGAATATCCATCCACCCAAACCGGTAAATGGCATCAGGCTTATTAGAAACGAAACGGCAATCAGTATGGATAACAGCTTTTTACGTGTAATGCGGGTATCTCCCACTAAACTATGTGCACTGTTAAAAGTATTGCTTGATCTACTTTTCATGTGACCAACCCTTTTTAACAAACCCTACACCGCCCTGTGTATAAGAAAGGACGGATAAAGGCAACCGTTTACGGAGACTGCCGCAACAGACGGCCCTCCCCATAAAACATGATCTATCGATACAGCTTCTTGCTGTATCTACGCACTAGTAAATCGGGGTTGAGAAATGTGTTTTCAGTACGATAGCGACGTCCTGGCGACCATGCCGAACGGCAGGCTCAAATATAACCACCAACCAGGCCAGAAATAGGCTCCATACTGCGCAAAGACAAGTCAACTAATCCCACCCCTTACTAACTAAAGCACGTTCTTTGTTAACGAAATATTATGGTAGCCAGAATAGATTGTCAATACTTAACCTAGGTTTTTTTAAGTTACCATACAAGACATAAACTGGTTTTTTCTAGCCTGTTGCTAAATGGTTCTTAATACGGATTAATTGCAGCAATTGATTGTTAATAACTTTTGCTAGCATACCCCCTATTCAAGTGCTAGCAACTCTCGCTTATTCAGTTCGTTTTGGGTTTTGTCAAAGGAATTTGCAACTCTAATCAACTAGCTAAAAAAGAAACGCGCCTCAGCGCGTTTCTTTTTCATAATGTTTGAAGCAAAAACTATTTTGCTTTCTGGAGAACCATTACCGTACCGTCTGGGTCTTCGATCCTGATAGTATCTCCATCGATCACCCCGACAGACCTGGCATTGCTAGAGTCAACAAAGGTGATGTTGTCGCCCTTGATGCTAAACGTCAACTCCATCTCGGAGTCAAAGACATACATCGTGCAATGGCTGTCGTCGATAAAATCGACATACAGGTTCGCCTCTGTGTCCATGCCCAAATCAGCAGCAGTGCTGACCAGCTCGGTCCCATCAGCGTCGGTCAATTCGATAATGTAGTATTTTCCAGTCGGTGTCTCAGCGTTAGGGGTGCTACTACAACCTGATATCACAGCTACGCCCAGCAGCAACACCAGCATACAGGCCAATACTTTCTTCATACGTGTCCTCCTTGTGAGTCTCTTTCATCGCATATATGTGAATAGTAGCAGCGTTTTGTAAAAATTACACCCACATATTACTAAATGTTTCGTGCTGGCTATTTTATTTAGCAGATTTGTAATAAACACATGATCGAAAACCAAACTTAAGAAAGCTGTTTATGCCGTGTTTTAGAAGCGAAAACATGTAGGATGACCCGTGCCCATTAATAAAACGTTTAAACCGGAGAAAAAACACGCAAGACTGAATGGGCCTTGGACAGGGCGTTGTTGTTTCGAATGTTCGAGTACACAAGTAGACGGTCCTGTTTGCCCCAGCCAGCCAGTATGTCTCCATATTCAGCCGAGTCGGTCAGTGGGGGTATTGAGCAGTAAACCCCTTCAGAAGCGTCAATCGCTATTACCCGAGTCGACGACTTGACGATCAAACGCCCATTGAAAAGCACCGGGGGGACGGTCGGCTTTCTATATAGATGCAACCATTTATCGTCGTTTAGCTGCCAATATGTGCCAAAACGGCTTAGTCCGCCTGCATATGTGTAGTTGTTCTCAATGGTAAAGCTCAAGGCATTGTCCAGATAGACCGCGTCCAGGATGCGCATCGACTGGGGCATCACTACACCTGCCACGAGCCTGTCGTTAGCAGTGTTTAAAGCAGTTAGCTGGTAATAGACGTTGTTGGTGTCGACGCGGGGAGCAAAGGTTAAAATACCCTGGTTGATCAAGGGTGTGGTGATCATTCGGCCATGCGAGGTGTGGACGACCGTTGGCTTAGGCTTGTTATACGAGATCATTTTTAAGTATGAGTCCTCATACCTGGCTGAGCCTTCCGGGTTGGGCATGACAGTCCAGTAGGCCTTGTCTTTGGCCACCGCCAACAGGGGGACCTCGTATTCGGCATTGCCCTCGTCAACTAAGACAGGCGTACCGAGCGAGTACCCTCCATTCTCGTCAGTAGCGATCTGGGCGACAAACACCAGCCAATCCAGATTGGAGATATCGCATTCCGTCCAAGCGATCAACGAGTCGCTTGCCCGGGCATCATAGACAATCGCATCGGGATGCATATAGCTGGCCCCTATAGCCTTGTCTATCAGCTCTATGAGCTCGCCTGAATCTAGGTTTAACAGCTTGACGTCGATTAAGGCACTCCCGCTTTCGTGAGGAGTCAAGACCAAGGCCAGCCGGTCGTCTACCTGGCGCACTATGCTTCCATACGGCAAGTCAAAGCGCCTCGATTCGTACATGAACTCCTCAAGCGGACGGTCCTCGAACTCAATAGCCTCGACCAGCTGGCTATCATCTACCTCCAAGGTATCGGGCTCCTCACCAGCCGGGCTTGGTACAAAGAGGTCCTCTTCGTCGTCTGTACCGTCAGCACAAGCCTCTAACGTCGCAACTGCCGCAAGCGCCAACACTACAGCTCCCGCTGCGGTAAAGACCGTCAAGAACTCCCGGCGCGTAAAGGTTTCCGAAGCATCGGGCTGCCCTGCTTGGCTGCCCGATGCCGTCGTTTTCATTGGAGGGCCCTCGATGCTGACAGGGCTTGTAAGCCTTTTGGCTAAGACCATGCACTTCTCCCCAGTATTGCCTTGCTTCCGATATCGCTGCGAAACTGCTTTCCTTCAAAATCGATCATGGACACCGCCTGATAGGCCTTGGTTTGCGCCTCGGCCAGGCTCGTTGCGCTAGCGGTCACGTTCAGCACCCTGCCGCCGGCTGTGTAAAGCTTCTTATCCTCGCCCAAGGCAGTGCCTGCGTGATAGACGGTGATTCCCGGCAGGGACTCTGCCAGGTCGACCCCTGTGATCAGCTTGCCGGTCTCATATTCGCCAGGATAGCCCGCCGAGGCCAGCACGACGCTTAAAAGCCAGTCGTTCGACCACTCCAGCTGGATGTCGCCAATGCTGCCCTCTGCCACAGCGAGCAGCACTTCCAGCAAGTCGCTTTGCAATTTGGGGAGAAGGACCTGCGTCTCGGGATCACCGAAACGGGCATTGAACTCAAGCAGCTTCGGGCCCTCGGCAGTCAACATGAAGCCGCCGTAGAGGATGCCTCGGTAGTCGATGCCATCGGCAGACAGGCCGTCTACCGCCCTCTGCATGACATCGAGCATTGCCTGATGCTCTTGGCCGGTGACGATGGGCACAGGCGAGTACACGCCCATGCCGCCGGTGTTTGGGCCTGTATCGTTCTCGCCGACACGCTTGTGGTCTTGGGCCGGCTCCATCGGCAGCATCCTGTGGCCGTCAGTGAAGATCAGAAGCGAGCACTCCGGGCCTGTCAGGAACTCCTCTATCACCACCCTTGAGCCGGCTTCGCCAAAGCGTCCCTCAAAGCATTCGCGGACAGCTTGGTAGGCCTCTTCCATAGTCAGGGCGACGCTTACCCCTTTGCCGCCAGCCAGTCCGTCGGCTTTGACTACGATCGGGGCGGACTTAGCCTCCAAGTACTTATATGCGCTTTGGGGGTCGGTGAACATTGCCCATTCAGCAGTTGGCAGGCGATGCCTGTCCATGAACTCTTTTGCATACTGTTTCGAGCCCTCAAGCCTTGCAGCAGCAGCCGAAGGCCCGAAAACCGCAATGTCTGAGGCCCGCAAGGCGTCGGCAACACCGTTTACCAAGGCCTGCTCGGGCCCGATAACGACCAGGTCGACCTGCAGTTCGAGCGCCGTTTTGACAACAGCGGCGGGATCGTTGATGTCTACGCTGACATTCGCTGCGTCTAGTGCCGTCCCTCCGTTTCCAGGGCTAGCAAACACCCGCCCTGACGAGGCCGATGCCAGGATTGACCGGACCAGGGCATGCTCACGCCCGCCACTGCCTAACACTAAGACGTCGATGGGAGTGTAGAAGTTGCTCATATCTGAAGGCCTCCTTGTGTGAAGTCGAAAGGGTTTATCCCCATATCAAAGCCCTGAGTCTCGAAGGGCCTGAGAAATCGAAGCAGTGTTTAGAGTATAGCGTTGGCGGCTTGGCATGGCATTTATGAAGGCTGGGCCGTACCATTTGCTCAAGAGCCGGCTGTCAGCGAGTATCAGGGCCCCGTGGTCGTTTGAGCTGCGAATCAAGCGCCCGGCTGCCTGGCGGAGGTCGATGATGGCCTCGGGCAGGGAGTAGCGCTTCCAGCTGTCCCGCTCGCGAATAGCACGCTCGCTGGCTAGTGGATCAGTGGGGGACCCGAAGGGCAGTTTGGGGATAATAACACAGCGCAAGGTGTCGCCAGGGGCGTCAAAGCCCTGCCAGAAACTGCGCAGGGCGAAAAGCGAGAGCTCGCGGTTGGCTAGGAACTCGTCCGACAGGCGGCGGCTCGAATAGCCCGACCACTGGCAACGAAGCTGAATCCCAGCGTCCTCGATGCGATCGCGCAGGCGGTTGTAGAGGTCTTCCATCTCGCGGCGGTTGGTGAAGAGGCTTAAAACCGACCCGCCGAGGGCAACATGTACGGAGAAGAGCAGCTCTTCGAGGGCTTCGCGGTATCCGTACTGGTTCGGCTCAGGGATGTCGGTAGGCAGGTAGATTGCCATGTTGCTGTCGTAGTCGTAGCTGCTGGCAAGCTGTAGGCTGTTCCAGCTGTCGGCTGGCAGGCGGGAGAGCCCGCTGGTTTGAGCGAAATAGTCAAATGACGCCGAGGGCTGGGTAGCCGGCGGCTGGGGGGTGATCGGCTGAGGCTCCGCCAGCCCGGGGGCGTCAGAGGCGGCTGCCCCTGCTGCCTCGATGGCTGCCCGGATAGCCTCGCCTGCGGTGCTGGAGGCAAGCGTCGCCTTGGTTTGCGAGACGGCAGCCCCCCTGCTTGGAGGCCTTGGGCCTTCGGCAGTCGAGGCCAGAGTGGCGGAGGTAAATATCACGCTTAGGGTATTCGGGTAAAGCGACTCGGCAAGCACTTCTCCAACATCGATCCTTAAGGCTTGGAGGCTGTCGGACTGCTGCTCGGGACGGCGGTCTAGGTCAGCAGCGTAGACATAGGCCGGGTCGTCGCCGTTTAGGATCAAGTCCAAGGTCTCTAGGGACGAGGCAATCTCGGAGCTCAGTCCGATCAAGTCTGCCTGCAGCTCGGTCAGCTCGGCGAACTCGTTGGCAAACGACACGATAGTTCGGCAGTCTTCATTTAGCTTAGCCATCCGGCGCGAAAGCGAGGCGCCGGACGAAAAAAGGTCTGCCCAAGGACCGCTGTCACGGATCGCTTCGTTTATCCAAAGGCTGACACGGTCATAGCTCGACCGGTCCGCTAGCTCGACCAAGGCCTTGACGTCGCTTAAAAAAGAGCGGCATATTGTTGGCAGGACTGACGACTCGGCCATTGTCTGGTCGATCTTTTCAACCAATGGCATAGCCGCAGGGATCCTCAATGCCGCCTCTTTGATCGCCATTAGGGAGCCTCGGCTGGACAACAATGCGTCGAGCCTTTGCGCCAGCTCCTTAGGGCTGACGTTAAACGAGAGCTGGTCGCGGGCCTCGTCTTCGGCCCCATGGGCCTCGTCGATTACCCAGTGGCGGATATTGGGCAAAATGCTGCCTTCGGTATCAAGGTCGCAAAAAAGCAGAGCCTGGTTGGTAACCACAATGTCTGCCTCAGTTGCCGCACGGCGGGCGGCATGCAGCAAACAACTGTTGTAGTACGTGCACCTGCGCTTAAGGCAGTCGTCGGCATTGGCTACGACCTCGAAGCGCGACAGCTCGTCGAAACGCACACGCAGGTGGTCCATATCCCCCCGAGAGCTCTGGCAGACGAAGGCCAGGAGTGCAGCAAGCGTTGTGATCCCGTTGTGCCCTAGGATGCGCTCGCTTTGCCTAGTCAGGCCAATGAGCTTACGCAGGCAGGGGTAATGGTCGTAGCCTTTTAAGGCCTCGTATACCAGGTTCTCTGGTAAAACGTCTGCCAGTCGAGGCAGTTCGCTATATAAAAGCTGGTCAAGTAAGGTATTTGTCTTTGTAGCCACTCCACAGCAGACGTTGTTAGCTTTAGCGAACAGCGTCATCGGCAAAAGGTACGCCATGGACTTCCCTACCCCGGTCCCAGCCTCCACTGCTAGATGCGTATGGGTGTTGAAGGCCTTGGCAATAGCTACAGCCATCTCTGTCTGTTCTTGACGCGTCTCGAAATTCTCATACATCAGGCCAAGCAGGCCTTCTGATGTAAAGGCGTCTTCTAGCTCGCCAGTATCAATTGGCTTAAAGCTCCCGCGCCCGCCTATCAGCTCCAAAGCATCCTGCTTTTCTTGCCGGGGGCGCTGTTGCATACGGTTTCGTCTAGCTTCAACCAGTGAAAAGCGTACATTCGACGGCTGGCTGTTTGTTGCCAGACCCCCGCTAAGGCTTCCTGCTACCTGGGCGATTTGTGACCTCATCTCCCAGTTCGAGTCCGGAAAAATACTGGCGATGTAGGCTACCAGGCCCGGGGGCAGGTCAGTCAAAGCCGTCAATAGCACACGCCAAAGCTCGGCTAGGCGCTCGGCGTCGTCGATTGCCCGATGGGTGCTTCGCTCCTCACAAAACGCTGCCGAAAGCGCTTCCAGCCCGTATGACCGGCAACGCGGCAACGCAATGCGTGCCAGCTCGATCGAGTCAAGCCAAGGGTTGTCCTCGATAAACGCAAAGGGCTGTTTTGTGGCATAACGCAGCATGTTACGGTCAAAATCGGCATTATGGGCAACGACTGTCGAGTCGCCCACAAACTCTGCAAGCTGCTCGATTGCTGCTAGCGCTTTTGGCGCATCAGCAACATCGGCATCGGTAATCGATGTCAGCTCGGTAATCTGTAGCGGAATCAACCTGCCTGGGTCGACAAAAGTCGAGAAACGGTCGATGACTGCAGGGCCCCGCAGACGGACAGCCGCAATCTCGATCAGCGTGTCTCGCTGGTAGGACAAGCCGGTAGTCTCGACATCAAGGGTGACTATGTCATCCTCGAACGCCCCAAAGACTGCAACTTTAGCCCGCTCGGCTAAAGTTGCATAGTTTTGTAAGACATCAGCGTCCGTGCCAGGGATCAGCAGCCTGGACAATGCTGGTTTAATCGTTGGTCTCGTCGTCTGGTTCGTCATCGTCGTCAAGATCAAAGATACTATCGACGTCGTCGAGGCCTTCTTCGAACTCTATGGTCTCGAAGTCCAAGTCGTCGATATCGCTGAAGTCTAGTTCGTCGTCATCGTCGAAGTCGTCGTCATCGTCGTCGCCCTCGAAGTCCAAGTCGTCAAGGGCTGTTGTGTCTTCAAGGGCCGGTGTGTCGTCAAGGTCGCCGAGCCCGGTCTTCTCCACAGATGAAAATAGACTTGGTGAGGTACCTAAACTGTAAAGGGGCTCTTCGAAGTGGAAGTGCTCGTCATGCTGTTGGTAGACCCAGGCGATGACATTGGCCTCGTCCTCGCCGGCAAGAGCATACTCGACGATGATGGCGTCTTTGTCGCCCTCATCCATTTCGATGTAGCCGTTGTAGGTCAAAATGTACGCGTCGGCGACTTTTTCCATCTGGAAGACGGTTTGGCGGGCGGACTCGATTATCTCTTCGTCGGTGTAGCCCTCTTGTTCCTCGATATGGATCTCGTCGCCTTCAACGATTGTTAAAAAGGGTTCGAACTCACCCTGTTCGTCAAGTTTAGCTGCGGCTTCGTCCAAAGCAATGAAAACTGCGCGTTGTATGGGATCGTCCTCTGATAGCTCGCCAATAATATCGTCATCAGCTAGTACACCGTCATCGTTAACCGACATTTGAACTCCTTTTCATTTTTGGCTCCACACGATTTCTAAAGCAATATGGAGAGGTTTTAACTGTATGCTAGATTAGCATAGTACCTTGTGCGAAACACCGCGCAGCCTATGCAGCAATTGAAATGTAGCTGACGTGAAACGTATGCCAGTCTTAAAGAATTTTGAGAGCCTGATGAGGCCTTGCCGACACACTATATATACCCACCAGAAAGGATGCCACTAAATGCCAGACAATGAACAACATATCAAAGTAGACAGCGCGCAAAGCATCTCACGCATGTGTTTTGTCTGTGGAGAAGACAACCGCTACGGTTTGCACGCCCGCTTCTTAAACCTTGCTGATGGGCGTGTGGCTTGCCAATTTACAGCCCAAAACGAGCACCAAGGCTACCCCGGGCGTATGCATGGCGGAGTGATCAGCTCTGTCCTCGACGAACTGATCGGCCGCTTGCTGCAGGTCAAAGACCCGACTTCCTTCGCCGTCACCCTCGAGCTTTCGGTCAAGTACCGCAAGCCTGTGCCTTTGGGCGAGGAGCTAACAGCCATTGCCTGGACGACTAACGAGACCGCCCGTTTGCTGGAAGGCGATGCCGAGCTCTATCTCGCTGACGGGTCGGTGGCTATCCAAGCGTCAGCGAAATACTTGAAGATGGCAGTTGAGCGCATCGCACCCGAAGGATTGGCAGAGGTCGACTGGTTTGCTGATCGGCGCCCTTATCCCCCTGAGCTTTAATTATCTGGAGAAGACCTCGGTGCTTTGGCTCGTTGGCGCTTGGCAGCTGTATGGTGGCAAGTCAGCGGTTTAATGCTAGCAGCTCGTCACGTGCTTTAAGCGTTGCTTCGATCCACTTGTCTCGAGGCGTGGCGCTAATCTTAATGACAGAGCCGTCTTGGAGCTGGAATGCGATTAGCTTGCCGATCAAGCCGGCTTTTACCTCCTCGGCTGACACAATATCAGCCAAGGGGATCGAAAACCCCCAGTCGTCACGGATTTTGTTGACCGCTGCTCCAACCAGGGCACCTGCTAGACCGGCGCCTACGACTTGTGTGTACCTTGCTATGATCAAGCGCAGGTTTGTCAGATAAATGGTGCCTTGTTTAGCGATTTTGTCTGTAGGGGTCTGATAGTTGGAGAATGCGGACATAATCTTGGTTTCTTGGCTAGGGTCGCTTATGAAAGTGCCGCAATGCGGACAGTAATCTGGCAAGACCTCGTCCTTAACCTCGAAATTGCAAATATGGCATTGAGTCTTTTGTTTGGCCACGATGATTCCTCTCTGAACCATGATCTGTTTGTTAAGTGATTTTATATATAGCACATAATTGCAGCTTGATCACCTTAGTGGGCGTGTATTGTTGTTTTGTGGTTAGAAAGTTTGGCTTTGGCGGAGATTGTTTGATGGTGGGGGTTCGAGTGAGATGGCAGGGGCGGTTAGATTCTCGATAATAACCTACTTCACTCTGAATCGCTGCTGTCTAGGGCAGTTGATTCATCAGCTGGGGTTGAAAGTGTCTCAATGGGTTTTTCAATCCAGTGAGCACCCGGTGGAAGGCCATCAGTAGTCAGCGCATATCCGTCTGGAAATGTAGCATCCGAGAAGTCTACCTCATGTGTGAATGCAGAATTATCATTATCTATAAGCTTTGTGAATTTTGCATCATCGAACTTAGAAGCACCACTAAAAATTACCTCGCTGAACCCAGTATTACCGTTGAATGCTGCATTTACAAACGAAGCATCCCCGTAAAAGGCTGCATCGTTGAACCAAACATCCCCATTGAAGGCTGCACCGACAAACCAAACACCCCCGCTGAAGGCTGCAGCTCCGAACGAAGCATCGCCTTTGAAGGCTATACCGCTGAACTCAGCACCCCCGCTGAAGGCTGCATCGTCGAACCAAGCAGCACTGCTGAATGCTGCACCTCCGAACCAAGCAGCACTGCTGAAGGCTGTATTTCTGAACCAAGCATCCCCGTTGAAGACTACTCGGCTGAACGAAGCATCTCCGCTGAAGGCTGCTCTGTTGAACCTAGCATCCCCGTTGAAGGCTGCAAATTCAAATGAAGCATCGCTGTTGAAAGCTGCAGCTCCGAACGAAGCATCCCCCCTGAAAAATACATGGATGAACCAGGCATTCCTGCTGAAGGCTGCCTCGTAGAACCTAGCATCCCCGCTGAAGACTACTCGGCTGAACCAGACATAACTGCCGAAGACTGCATGGTCAAACCTAGCTCTCCCATTGAAGGTTGCATCTTCAAACGAAGCATCGCCTTTGAAGGCTGCAGCTCCGAACGAAGCATCGCCTTTGAATGCTGCAGCTCCGAACGAAGCACCCCCACTGAAGGTTGCATCGACGAACATAGCACTCTCTTTGAAGGCTGCATCGTCGAACCTAGCATCCCCGCTGAAGGTTGCAAAGTAGAACGAAGCATCCCCAGTGAAGGCTGCACTTCCAAACGAAGCATGGTCGTTGAAGGCTGCACTTATGAACGATACATCCCCGCTGAAGGTTGCACTTCCAAACGAAGCATGGTCGTTGAAGGCTGCACTTATGAACGATACATCCCCGCTGAATGCTGCTCCTCCGAATGAAGCTTCCCCGCTGAAAACTGCGCTTGTGAACGATGCATCCCCGCTGAATGCTGCTCCTTCGAACCAAGCAACCCCGTTGAAGGCCGCGCCTCCGAACCTAGCATCCCCGCTGAAGGCTGCAACTCCGAACGAAGCATTACCGCTAAACCTAGTTTCATCAAAGTCGGTGCTTCCACTTAAAACCACATTACTAAAATCAGCCTCATTTTCGAACAATGAATTGCTAAGTTTTCAGTTTTCAGTGATTGTTGCTCCATGCAGGTCGAAAGTGCAATCACACCAAAGCTGGTCGCTATTCTTTATCTGTTCAAGCCATGTCTTTCCATCAGACAGAGCTCGACTCTTCAGCAAGTGCTCACGGATTGTCATGATAATCGTGGATTCGACAGCATTATCTTGCTTGCGTTCCGATCTCAAATAGCCACATAAGATGTTCACTACTTTTTGCCTGTATGTACCCTTTTTTGTATCAGCTATATCAGCCAAAGCATACACACCGGCTATACGGGTCGAAGCTGCGTCCTTATCCCCAAGCATTCGAATCGCTTCTGCCATCTGTCTGTCTACTTGGTCGACGATTTCCCTTTCCTCAGACCGCTTGTCAGCATTTCGCTCTTGGTACTTTATGACCAAGTAGCCGACAGCGCCGATTCCGCCGATTATCGGGAGTATTGTTTTCACATACTCGAGAATCTGTGCAGGCTCGTTGCCGTCTGTGCTCTTAGGCAACAAAGGGCGAAGGATCAACCAGTCTGCCCACCACCAGGCCAAAAAGCCGAAAACGACAATGGCTAGAATGACCCAGGTAAAGATCTGCCTAAAGAGGCTCTGGTTGACCCAACTCACAATCCATTTGAAAGGCTGATTGCTGCTAAGCCTTTTGTACAGACTATTCATCCAGTTGATGGCGGCGTTGTGGTTTTCTGGTTCTGTGTCAGAAACAGATAGGTTTGACTCGGCTTCTTGACCTTCACTAACCTCTGGGGGCACTTCTCCCATTTCTCCTCCAATGCCCTGGTATAGGTGTGTTTAGTGTAAATAGGATACCAAAAAGATTGATTTTTCGATCAGGTAAACAGGTATTCGAAAGTAAGCGGTAGGTTTTTGCATCAAGAGCACATCAGCCTGTCATTAAAGGCAGGCTGATGTGGATAGTTTTATTCGAGCTAGTATCGATACTTACTTGTAGTAGTCGTAGCGTCTTTTCTCGAACTCGTCATAGGCCCAGCCGGCACGCTCGATCTCAGCCTCGGTAAACGCAGCCATTCCCATTGGCGAGTACTCGAACAGGGCAAAGCCGCCGCCCGGTGCCATCTTGTCCATATACTCTCTCATTAAGAAGCGCACCTCTTCTTCGCTTGTACCGTCGGGCATCATACGAAAGTCCAGGCCTCCACTGCACATCGCCAGGTTAGTGCCGAACTTCTCTTTGATTGCTGCCTCGTCGTTGCTGGCTTGCACCGGATCCCAGAAACTGACTCCCATATCCACCAAGTCGTCTAGGTACAGTTCGAAGTGCCCGCAGTTGTGGTGCCCACAAGGCAGCCCAGCCTCGACGAACACTGCATAGTAGCGCCGCCAAACCGGTGCAAAGATATCCTGGAACATCTCTAGCGACAGGAAGGGGTTGCGCTCGTGGGCGATGTCGTCGCCAAAGTAGCCGAAGTCTAGATTGTAGAACTGCACCATCTTCTTAGCCAAGCCTTCATAAAAATCGCATAGGTAGTTCAAGAGGTCCTTGACTTCCTCTGGCTCCTCAAAGCAAGCCGACAAGCCCTCGGTAAAGCCCATGAAGGCAACTAGGTTCTGAAAGAACCCCATAGTTGTGGTGCCACCAAAGGGCAGGTCAGGGTTGCGCCTGTCATTGGCCTGCTTTGCCAGGTCTTGCCAAGCAGAGTCGTCTAAGTCCACAACAGGGACCTTGATGACATCGCGCCATTTGGTGATATCTGTGAGTATGAAGTCATGTGTTTTAGGCATTGGAACGTTCAAAACACCGCTGGGCAATACGCTTTCCACGCCAAATATGCTCTTTCCTGACCCGTCGGGGTTTCTTTCACCCATCAACATAGGTGGCATATTAAATGCCCACATCATGTTGTACTCAGGTATGTACTCTGGAACTTCACGGTTAGCGAGACGCATGAAATTGTCTCTGACACTTAACATAGCTTTCCTCCTTCAATTTGTTCGTTTAGCTTGGTTGGTTCGTCTATATCTCTGCTGGTACTATACTCCAAAACGAGAGCCCCAGAGAATGGCGGGCAAGATTGACGAGGGCATGCGCCTGTGGTTGCTCCAATTGGTGTGGTCTAACCTAAATACTAGTGTTATATTATTCTTTGCCTAACATATTTATTAAGGCTAAGTGCTCCAGAATTGCGTTAGGGTACACTAATTTCGGGTAAAAACATATGTAACTCAGATTAAGCAAATTCCTGACCTGGGCTTTTTCATTATGGGTTTTTCCCAAACTAGTAAAAAAGTGTACCCTATCGCAATTCTGTAGCAGGCGAGGTAATAACTACCAATCACAACACCCCATGAACAGCCCTAGATCATCGCGCTCACTAGGAAGTTCAATACAAACAGAACGGTCACAACAGCCAGTACCGGATGGATCTCTTTTGGCTTGCCTGTCGCCAGCTTGGTCAGGCAGTAGAAGATAAAGCCGAAGGCTATACCTGTGGAGATGCTGTAAAAGAACGACATCGTCGTTGCCGCAAAGAAGGCTGGAATGGCCTCGGTTAGGTCGTGCCAGTCGATCTCTTGCAAGGGAGCTGCCATTAAGACTCCGACGATGATCAGCGCCGGGGCGGTTGCCCAAGTCGGGACAGCCAGCACCAAGGGGGCTAGCACGGTTGCCAACACAAAGCAGACTGCCGTGGTCAGCGCGGTCAGCCCAGTGCGCCCGCCTGCGGCGATACCGGCAGCAGACTCGACATAGGTTGTTGTGTTGGACGTCCCAAACAGCGAGCCTATCGATGTGGCTGCGGCATCGGCAAGCAAGGCTTTGTCCAGCCGTGTCTGAAAGCCTTTCGTGTTAGCCATGTTGTCGATCTCTTCGTCGGAGAAGATCCCGGTGCTGCGGCCGGTGCCGATGAATGTCCCGATGGTGTCAAAGACGTCTGTCAGGGAGAAGGAGAAGACCGTTGCTATCACCAAGACTATCTTGGTCGGGTCAGAAAAAAGCGAGGGTATGGCTGTGACAGACACGCCAAAGACCGAGCCGAGCTGGCTGAACGACTCGCCAAGGCCTGCCAAGTAGGTCGAGAAATCGAAGCTGGTCAGGCCGAATAGGGCGCCAATGACTGTCGAGGCAATGATGGAGATGAGAATCGCCCCAGGCACTTTACGTACCATCAGCAGAGCCATCAAGGCGATCGAGACGACCGCCATCACCAAAGGCAGGGTATTGATCGCCACTATCCCCGGAACAGCGCCAGAGCCGGCAACGATCGTCGAAGTCAGCGGGTCGCCGTCTCCCAGCATTAAGTACGTGCCAGGATCGCTGGTAAATGACAGTAGGCCGGCGTCTTTGATGCCGATATAGGCAATGAAAATGCCTATGCCGGCGCCGATCGCACATTGCAAGGACCGAGGGATAGAGGCGATGATGTGCTTCCGAATGCTGGTCACGGTGATTAGGAGGTTAATGATCCCGCAGATAAAGACCATGGCCAGGGCTTGCTGCCAAGTAAAGCCTAGGCCAAAACATACGGTAAAGGTGAAGAAGGCGTTCAAGCCCATCCCCGGTGCCTGTGCGTAGGGCACATTCGCCAAGGCCATGGTAAAGGTCCCGATTGCCGCAGCAATGCAAGTGGCTAGAATCACAGCGCCTGCGGGTATTCCGGTTTGGCTCAAAATCGCCTGGTTGACGACTATGATGTAAGCCATGGTCACGAAAGTCACCAATCCGGCAACCACTTCAGTGCGTGCGTTCGTTTCATACCTTGCCAGTTCGAACTTAAACATTCGACCACTCCATTCATCGACTCACTGCTCAGGGTCACTATATATGATTAGGGATTTCGTTGACTGGCAAAACAGGCTGTTCTAGCGATTTCACAAAAACCATAGATTTCAGCCTTTTTGGTTTTCAGCACCCTGCCTATTCATACAGTCTGGCAATTGACTCCAAGCCCAGGTTTATTGTTTGATAGCCACAAAGCATATACGCGACAGGTTGCATGAGGCAGCGGTAAACCAAGCAAAGACCGCTCTTAGGCTGAAAAGGGAACCGGGTGCAAGTCCCGGACGTGCCCGGCGCTGTGAAAGGGAGCCACCGCGAATACCACTCCGGTCAGGGGGAAGGCGCGGCTAGGCGACGAACTTGAGTCAGAAGACCTGCCTGCCGCCGCATAAATGTTGGATCTGGAAAGTCCGCATCATTCATTGATGTGGGCATTTCTTTTTTGGGGTGGTTTTACTAATGGAGCTTTTTATTGCTTCATTTGATTAGAAGGAGAAGGACATATGAGAAGCGCAGTGTTAACAGATATGGGCACCCTCGAGCTAGTCGAACGGGACTATCCAGCCTGCCAGCCCGACGATGTCGTAGTCGCAGTGGAGGTCTGTGGGGTCTGCCGCACTGACCGAAAGGCCTTTGCCATGGGCCAAAGGGACCTGCGCCTGCCGCGCATCCTAGGCCACGAGATCGTCGGGCGCATCGTCGAGGCCGGTAGAAACGTGACCGGTTTTAACTTAGGCGACCGGGTACAGGTCTATCCCGGTATTCCCTGTACGCAATGCCCTGACTGCTTGGCTGAAAACGACCATCTATGCCACGATATGCAGATCCGCGGCTTTCATGTCGACGGCGGCTTCACAGAGTTCATGAGCATTAGGGGCAGCTCGGAAGGCGCCTTTGGGCTAGGTGCTCTAAACCTCCTTCCTGATACGCTAGACTCAAAGACTGCGAGCCTGGCAGAGCCTGTGGCCTGCAGCATCAACCTGCAAAACCGGATGAGCCTAGGCAATGCAAAAACTATCGTTATCCTCGGGGCAGGCCCCTTGGGCTATATCAACGCCAAGCTGGCAAAGCTTGCTGGCGTGCCCAAGGTCATCGTTGTCGAGCCGCATCCGCAAAGGCGGGCTTTGGCGGCAGGGTTCAGCGACTTCCAACTCGACGCCACCGGCCAAACCACAAGCCAGATCATCGACCTGACCGAAGGCCGGGGCGCAGACGTCGTCATTCCTTGCTGTCCTGGCAACGATGCCATGGAGACAGCCCTGCAAGTTGCTGCCAAGCGGGGGCAGATCGGGTTTTTCAGCGGCTTGACAGACACCCAGGGCCTAAACATCTCAAGCCTGAACAATATCCATTACCAAGAGCTGACGGTGCTTGGGTCATATGGCTGTTCGTCCTATGACAACCAGCGTGCCCTTGGGCTTTTGACAGATGGCTTGATCGACCTGGCTGGATTGCCGACGAAAGAGCTTTCATGGGACGGCTTGGCGGCAAACCTGGCAAGCCTGGAGCCCACCGAGTATATATTTACCTTTTTTATACCCGAGCCGTAAGGCCTAGCCTAACAACCCCCCTTGCCCATCTTATAAAGGAGCCCCAACATGGAACCACAAGAGTTCGGAGCATATATCACCCGCCTGATCAGGGGCGAGGACTTATCCCGCTTAGAAACCGTCGCCTGCTTCACCGACATCCTGCTCGACAGGCAAAGCGCCATGCAGCAAGGTGCCTTCCTAGCTGCGCTCGCCGCCAAGGGCGAGACCACTGAGGAGGTCGCCGGGGCCTGGCAGACGATTTACGAGCAAGACACCGTCAAAGTCAAGATCGACACCCGTGAGCCGCTCGTCGAGAACAGCGGGACCGGCATGGACGCCGTCAAGACCTTCAACATCTCGACTGCTGCAGCCCTGATCGCTGCCGCCGACGGGATCCCGATCGCCCGGCATGGCTCGCGCGCCATCACCTCGGCCTGCGGTGCCGTCGACATCCTGGAGGCAGTCGGAGTCAACGTCGAATGCCCTCCTGACGTGGTAAAACGCAGTGTCGAAGTGGCGGGTATCGGCATTTTCAACGGAAACTCCAGGCACACGCACCCCCATGCTTTGGTGCGCATCCTAAAGCAGCTGTCCTTCGGCACCGTCTTAAACCTCGCCGCCTCGCTGGCCAACCCCGCCCAGCCTCGGGTCGCTGTCCGCGGCGTGCACAGCCTAAGCCTGCTGCGCACAACGGCCCAAACCATGCACGAGATCGGTTACAGCCGCGCGCTGGTCGTCTACGGCGAGGCTGAGTATGGCTGTGCAGGCGGGATCGACGAGGCATCCACCATGGGCCTAAGCCACATTTGCGAGCTCTGGCCCGACGGCAGCATCAAGGAGACTGTGCTCGATCCTCGGCATATGGGGATAAGACCGAGCCGCGCTGCCGACTTGGCAATCGAGAGAAGCAAGCGCAGGGAAGCCGACCGGATGCTTCGCTTGCTGATGGGCCAAGAGACCCGGGCGCGTACCGATATCGCCTGCCTGAATGCTGGCTTGATACTCTATATCGCCGGCCACCAGCCTAGCATCGAGGCAGGCTACAGGCGCGGGCTGGAGCTCGTCTCTACCAAAAGGCCGATCAACAAGCTGATTGACTGGGTAAATGTGCAGAAGTAGAAAGCAGGAGAAATGGAAGAGGGTATCACCTTGTACGCTTTAAAGGTCAGGGACGCGTACGTGAAGTTCGACGAGTCGGGCTATTCGTTGGTCGAAATGAACAAGGCCAGTGTATTCCCGCAAATCGAAGACCTTGTCGCAAAGTGCGGGCTTGTTGGCAGGGACCCGTCCCATGCACTTGACGATATCAGAATCGTCGCCATGACTGTCATCGAGACCGAGGTTGCACTGCCTGACTCTTTTATATTCGACTGATCTCGCGCATCACTCGTAGACTGCCACCTCTGTGCCGTGGTTGGCACTGTGGCCTGCTGCCCTCAGCTCGTCTGCAGTCAGATTGAGCCAGTAGCCGAACGTTCCCGGGCTAAGCGAGTCAGGGTCCATTCTTTGGGTATTGACGCCCTTGGCTAGAGCAAGCGGCATCAAGACATTACGGGCGCACCACCAGTCCAAGGCAACCGGGTCTGTCGAGGCGGCAAGCATGTTGTTCTGCACAGCATCCTGGTAGCTGGTATTTGGGCCACGCAGCAGCCCGACCCAGACCATGTCCATGATGTTTATCGCCGGCATTCGGGTCTGAGCCAGCTGTGTACCCATGCCTCCCGACCCAACGCTATTGTGGGATGACTGGTTGGTAAGCCGGCTCGCGGTCGTTCCCATGTATGCTTTGACTGCCCCTGTGACCTGGTACATGCCATGCACCTTCAAGACAGGCAGGTTGATGACCTTCAGCCGGTTGGAGTCATATCTGGCAGCCTCCTTGTCCCATATCCCCTCGCGAAAGCTGATCTGCGTGCCATACTCGCTGGTAAACTTGGGATAGCTGACGACTATGCCATTTGGGCTCGGGCTGCTGTCGACCACAAAGCCGTTGCTGGTGTCCCCCTCGGAGAACTCTGCGACTTTTTGCATCGTGAACTCGTCCCAAAGCGAGGCGCTGACTTTGGCCCTTTGCTTGAAGGAGTTCACCACGTCAAGCGCCGAGAGCTTTTTGTCAGCTGCGTTGGTATCGCTCCAGTCCAAACTGCCTCCGCGGCCCTTGGTGCCGTATTGGGCTTGCCCGTTGTCGGCGACAACGACCTCGCCAGTAAAGCCGTCTGGATGGTCGACGATTGCCTCGATCAGGCTGCGTAACAAGTCGTTGTTGGTTCCGCCCCGCTCGGCCCATTGGCAGTTGACTTTGACGATCACCACGTCGTCGGACGCTATCAGGCCCTGGCCGTCGCCTTGCTGCTTGTAAAATGAGAGCTGGTTTTGTTGCATTAAGCCGATCAGCCTGGCCACACCGTCATCAGTGCCGTCAGTGTCCCTTACCACGAAGACTTCTGAAATAGGGCTGTCAGTTTTGCTGTCAACAGCCTCGTTGCCAGTAACCCCCTCGTCAACAGACAAGGCAGTCGACGGGCTGCTTTCTTTGCCCTCGTTATCGTCGTTTCCCACACAGGCTGCCAGCTCGCTGATCACAAAGCCCAGCCAAGACACGAGTACCATATGAACAAAACGGCGCCGGTTGAAACCATTGAGACCATTGAGACCATTGAGACCAGCCCCTTGGAGTTGGGCTCTAAAGCCTGCCATCTCCGGCTTGTCGTTGAATGTAGTGTTGCTTTGCTGAAAGCCTTGCGTATATGACATGAGACCACCCTACTGAAAAACGGTATTTGAGAATCAAAAACCTCTGCACGGCATAGTTTACACATTAAAGGAATGCGTGTATGAGTGGCTTGTGGCCTATTAAAAAACAAAGCCCAACAAAAACCCGTTCGAAATTCTCTAGGCAGTCTGCATATTTTTATAAATACCTGCCAGTGATGTGTATCGGAAAGCCTACACTGAGTCTTAATCGCATACACGGATGCATCGGGCTGCTGATAAAAAGCAGACATGGAATGGGGTGTGAGTCCCCGCGAGTCGGTCACTGTGAAACCCATAAAGGCTTGTTTGGCAAATACCTGATGAACAGGTAAAAGCCTAAAGAACCAAGACTAGAAGCCAAGCCGGGATAAGTCAGATACATGCCGATGCACATGTTTAAAGCCTGCCAGAACCAGGCAGAGACGACAGCGTTCTCATTGACGCGCTCGCTTACTGATGGCATGCGAGCGCGTTTTTTAATTTGCATAAAGACAGCTGTCGAAATGTATGTGATTCGGTAAACGCAGAAACGGGGGTGAGCATAAATAGCGTCTGTCCATCATTGGAATGTCAAACCAACAAACCGGGGCTTATGGGCAGCTAGCTGCTATACATGCCAGGCTACCTGTCGAAGAGCCGCTTATAAGTCAACGAAAGGAAATCAAATGAACCAACAAGATGAAAAAACCCAATCAGTCACTGAGAATGAGGAGAAGAACCAAGGCATGCTCGCTTTTTCCGAGCTAGTCTCGGATTACGCAGAAAAGATGCTTTTAGTCGACCAGCAAAAAGCAAGCTGCCCGCTTGAGGCGATGCGGTTCTACCCTTATAGCTAAAACCCTTCTGATTAAGCACCACTTGATTGTTTCGCAACCTTTCAAAGGGTCTTTCAAAAAGCCTACACTACCTTGTTGGTGTGGGCTTTTTGCTATAGCAGTGCTTCCCGCAAGCCGTCCATATCCAAGAAATCCTCGATGAACTGCTTACGCAACAGGCTTTTGGGAATGAACTCGTTGTACTTGCCCTTGACCTGGACGTTTTCAGGCAAAGGCAGGCTATAGAGGTCCAGGTCGGAGTGGAGGATGTCTAGGACCTGGGCCTCCAGCTCTTCGGCTGTGCCGTCGTACATTACCTCTAAATAGACGCTGGTAATCCAAGGCAGCTTGTTGACGATCTTCCGAGCAGACAGAGCATAATGCAAGGTCAGCAGCTGCCGGGTTCCCACCCAGGGGAATATCGCATACTTCTTGTCGGAAAGCGGTGTTACCAGGTGCTCCAGGATACCGCTGTTTCGGGCAATGGAGCGAATCTCTGCCAAGCGGTCCTTGCACCTTTCGCTTAAGTATGGATAGTCCTCGTCGCTTAACAAGACGCCCCTGATCTTTTGCACCAAGCCAGTGTGCAGCTCCAGCTCGAACTCGATGTCCCAGTCCACCACCGAGATGCCCGGGACCCGCTTCACGAAGATCACCTTGGCCTTCTCGTTTACATCGACAGTCTCCCAAGTCAGCCCGGCCAAGGCGAAGCGGATGCCCACCGGGTAGATCTTATCCACAGTGCCGATTGTCCGGTTCTCGTCTTTGACCAGCAAGTACTCGGGCGCCAGGAAGACGGTCAGGAACTTGTGGCTGTTCACCACCTTCTCGCCTTCGCGGCCGACGATCAGCCCTCCCCGCTCGGTCCGTTCGAGCTGATGGATGCCGATCAGGTGCGAGAGCAGCTGGCGGTAGTCGTCCTGGCTGACCTTCTTGAAGCTTCCCATCGACAGCAAGGCCTGGGCCAAGGCAGCCGGTGACATCTCCCCGTTGCTCTTCAAATGGCTCATCGTCTGGTGGTAAAGCAGGTTGAAAGCATAGTTTTGGGGGTAGATCGGCTCCATCCAGTGGTCTTTTGTGTAGAGCTCGATGATGGCGATGGTGCGGATAAAGTCCCAGTTGATCGGGCCGAGCACGTCGGCCGAGTTGATTTGCAGGTCCTCGGTGAAGGTGAACAGCAGCTGCGGTATCTGTCCACGCCTGCCGCTCCGGCCCAAACGCTGGGCGAAGCTGGAGACGTTTAGAGGAGCCCCGACATGGACGACCTGGTCAAGCGAGCCGATGTCGATGCCCAGCTCAAGGGTCACGGTAGCCCCGGTGACGATCTTCTCCTCCTCTGACTTCATCTCGTCTTCGGTGGCCTCGCGGATCAGGGCAGAGACGTTCCCGTGGTGCACCCGGTAGACGTCGGGGGCCTTGTTGCGCATCGCAATCTCTTTGAGGTTGGCCAATATGAACTCGGTCTCCTCGCGGCTGTTGGTGAAGATGATCGTCTTCTTGTCGAGCGTCATCTTGAACAGGTACTCGAAATGCTCGCGGGCGCCGATGTCCCCTTCGGCTGTGTAGATCACGTTGCCGCTGCCGTCCCGCTCGGTGGTGTCGCGCTTGTCGGCATAGTT